>CALVHF010000003.1 GCA_944327295.1 uncultured Desulfovibrio sp.
GTGCCTGTCCGTTTTTTGGGGGGACGTGACAGCAGCTCTTCGCAGCATGCTGTCACGTCCCCCTCTTTCGTTGTCAGGCCGGGGGGGGAGGCGCTACCTGGGCGGATACACGAGGATGAAGGCTGCATCCATGACATTGGTGCGTGTGGGACCGCTTACGTAGAGCGTGCCTGCCTTTTGCAGGCAGGCATAGCTGTCATTGTCGGCAAGGCTCTGCTCTGGATTGAGGCCCAGGGCAGGCCAGTCCAGCACATGGCCGCTGAAGGCAAAGCCTCCTGCCGCATCGGTGGGGCCGTCCGTTCCGTCGGTTCCGGCAAAGAGGGCGTGGATGCCCGAGGCCCTGGCCAGTTCCAGGCTGGCCGCAAGGGCCATTTCCTGGTTGCGTCCGCCCCGTCCCTGGCCCCTGAGGGTCACCGTGGTCTCGCCGCCAGCCAGCAGGCAGACAGGTCGATCTCCGGACGAGAGCGTCTTCTGCACGTCTTGTGCCGTGTGGATGAGACCGGCTGCAACCTCGCGGGCTTCGCCAGTGAGCCGGTCCGTGAGCAGGCGGGGTTCAAGTCCCAGGCTCCGTGCCTTGTCTGCAGCAGCCTGCAGGGCCTGGCTTAAGGTGGCCACAAGGCAGTTGCGCATGCGGGCAAAGGATGGATCGCCTGCCTTGGGTGTTTCGGGAAGGTGTCCGTCCAGCCCCTTTTGCAGATGGGCGGCAATGGAGGCAGGAAGGCGCCCGGCAAGATGATATTTCTCCACAATGGCCGCGCAGTCGGCAAAGGTGCTGCCATCCGGCACGGTGGGACCGGAGGCAATGACGTCCAGATTGTCCCCGACCACGTCGGAGACAATAAGTCCCAGGCCTGTGGCAGGCGCCAGGGCCCTGGCCAGGGAGCCGCCGCTCAGCCTGGAGAGGTGCTTGCGCAGGGTGTTGATTTCGTGGATGTCCGCGCCGCAGCCAAGAAGGGCCGAGGTCAGCTTTTGCAGATCGTCCAGGGCAATGCCTGGCTGCAGGGCCGGGGTCAGGGCGCTGGCTCCGCCCGTGAAGACGCAGAGCACAAGATCGTCGGCCCGGCAGGAAAGGGCGGTGTCCACAAGCTCGTTGGCAGCCTGCATGCCGGCTGCATCGGGAACGGGGTGCGCTCCTTCCACAATGCGGACGGGATGGGGCTGGCCGTCCTCGGCCAGGCTGTGCCCGTATTTGACGATGACAAGGCCGTCGTCAATGCGGTCGCCCAGAAGTTCCTCCAGGGCCCGGGCCATGGGGGCTGCGCCCTTGCCGGCTCCGAGCACGCGGATGCGGGCAAAGGAGGAGAGCGGGGCAGACCAGAGTTCCTCTTCCTGTTCGTCCAGCAGGGTAAGTGTTGCCTTGTTGTCGATGTGCAGGTGCCGCAGCACGGCTCCGTCGGGAGCCACTGCCTGCAGGGCGGTCTTGTTGAGACTCAGGAGCAGGTCACGATAGGGGGCGTAGGTGTCCATGATGCGGGTGGCGTCCGGGGTTGAAGGTTGAGAACAGAGAGAACAGCAACAAAAAAAGGGGGCCGAAGCCCCCTTGTGCGTGAAAAAGGTCTAGTCCAGGGCGCCCTTGGTGCTGCGCACGGCAGTGCCCTGTCTGTGCACAGCTTGGGCCAGGGCAAGGCCCAGGCCCTTGGCGGCACTTTCCAGCAGATGATGGCCGTTTTTGCCGTAGAGGAAGGAGACGTGTAGGTTCATGCGCACGGCACTGGCAAGAGCCTTGTACCATTCGCGCCAGACATCCCGTTCCTCGCCGGCCATGACGGGTGGCAGCAGTTCGTCGCCCATCCAGACGAGATAGGGCCGGCCAGAGATGTCGATGGTGACTTCGGCCAGAGCCTCGTCCATGGGCACACGGCCATGCCCCACACGGGCTATGCCCGCCCTGTCGCCCAGGGCCCTGAGCAGGGCGTCACCAAGCACCAGGGCCGTGTCTTCCACGGTATGGTGGGCATCCACGTGCAGATCGCCTGTGCAGCGCAGGGTGAGATCCATGCCGGCCCAGAAGAAGGTCAGGGTCAGCATGTGATCCAGCATCCCGAAGCCGGTCTGCACATCGATCCTGCCCGATCCGTCCAGACAGAGCTCAAGCTCTATGCTTGTCTCCTTGCTGACACGCGAGCCCGTGGAAGTACGCAGCGTTGTTTCCATGGCGTTTCCTCCTCTAGGGCTTTTGGGTGGGAACCTGTTCCCCGTCCTGTCCGGCAAGGGGCTTGGGGCTGGCGGCATCGAGTCCGGTTGCCCGGGAACCGGCCGTCTCGGGCTGTCCGGACGCTTCGCTTCCGGAACCCTGTTCCTGTCTTGTCACGGATGTCGCAGGCCGGGCAGCAGAAGGCGTTGCGGAAGGCGTGGCCGCTGCTGCGGCCGTCTCCTGCCGCTTCACAGGTTCGGCATCGTCAGCCCAGTCCGTGTCGTCTCTGTCGTCCGCATCGTCCGCGTACTCTTCGTCATAGTCCGCGTCTTCTGCTTCCTCTTCTTCCTGCGGCTTTTCTTCCACCTTCTTGCCGAAGAGAGCGGCCACGAGAATGCTCACTTCATAGAGGACGAGCATGGGCACGGCCATGAGCAGCTGGGAGACCACATCCGGAGGAGTGAGAATGGCGGCCACGATGAAGATGACCAGCACGGCGTAGCGCCTGGCCGAACGCATCTTCTTGGCTGTCACGATGCCCATGCGGGAAAGAAAGAAGGCGAAGATGGGCATCTCGAAGATGAAGCCGAAGGCCAGCACAAGCTTGAGGACAAAGTCCAGGTAGTCGCTTATCTTGGGCATGGCCACTATGTCTTCCGTGGCAAAGCTCACGAAGAAGGCAAAGGCGTACTTGAAGACGATGTAGTAGCAGAAAAGGCCGCCGGCGATGAAGAACAGGGCGGAAATGAAGGCAATGGGAAGAATGAAGTGCTTTTCTTCCTCATAGAGGCCGGGAGAGATGAAGGACCAGATCTGGTAGAAGATGAAGGGACTGGCCACAAAGAGGCCGACAATGAAGGCTATGTACATGCGGGTGAAGAAGGCTTCGGGCAGGGTGGTGTACATAGCGGTGCTGCCTGCGGGCAGCACGTCCAGAAGCGGCTTGGTCAGAATGTTGAAGACAGGCTCCACCACGGCCCAACAGGCCAGAAAGGCCACAAAGACCGCGGCCAGGGAGTAGAGGATGCGGGTTCTGAGCTCGCGCAGGTGGTCCATGAGGGACATGCGTCCTCCTTCGCCCTCTTCCTCGGTCTGCTCCTCCTCTTCAGGCAGGGCCGGCATGTCGTCCTCGCCGGCAGCAGCCGTCCTTTCGGGAGGCAGGGCTCCGCTACCGCCGGCATCGGCAGGCAGAGGGGCAGGGGCAGGTTTCCCGGCAGGCTCCTCTGCGGAAGCGTTCCGGGCTGCCTGGGCAGCAATGTCGTCCCAGGGATTGTCCGAAGGAGTCTCCGGGTGTGTACGGCCCTGAGGGGGAGCGGACGGGACAGGAACGGGCTCCTGTCCGGCCTGTGCGGCCTGTCCAACTGGATTGGCAGGATCGGCAGAGGCCTCCGTTTCTTTCACAGGCTGATCCTCGCCGCAGCGCTCCTGTTCGTCACCGGGTGCGTCCTTGATCGTGTCTCTGGTCGCGTCACCGGACAGGGCACTGGACGTGTCCTGTGCCCTGGCAGCGGGGACGTCCCTGGCTGCGTCCTGTGCAGAAGCATCCTTTTGGGTGTCCTCTTGAGATTCCTGCCGGGATTCCTGCTGAGAGTGCAGCAGGAAATTTTTCCAGGCATCCTTCTGCTGTATGTCGTCCTGGTGTTCGGGTGTTGTGCTGGTACTCATGCTTGTCTCCCGGTCCTGGTCTCGTCTGCCTGTGCCATGGTGGCAGGCCCGGGGCTTGCAGGGGCAGAGGCTGCTTCGGCAGCGGTCTTTCTGAGCATGGCTTCAAGGGGGCTGCCTGCAGGCGGCGGCGCCAGGGGTTCCTCTGCGGCTGCGATCGTGACTGTGGGGCTGTGGGCGTTCCTGGTCTGGGCTGTTTCAGAAGCTTCAACGATCGTGGCCTCCACGACAGGCGCTCCAGCAGGAGCCGGTTCAGCCTGGGCCTGCTGCAGGGGCTGGGTTACAGCTGCAGCAGCTGCTGTTGCGGTGGCCGGCTCTCCGCCCTGGGCAGTCTGTTCGGCTGCCGCCTTCCTGGCCCGTGCGGCCCTAGCTGCGGCAACCTTCTTGCGGACAGCCTCGCGGCTTTCCTGACGTTCTTCCTCTGCCACCTCGGCGTTCAGTGTGCGCTGGAAGTCAGTGGAGACTCGTCTGAATTCTCCCATGTACTTTCCCACGGTCTTGGAGACCTTGGCAAGATTCCTGGGGCCTAGAACCAGAAGAGCGACCAGGAGGATAACGAGAAATTCAGTGCTGCCTATACCGAACATCTGAACGCTCCCAGAAAAAATTAAATGTTGTCGAGATGCTGCATCATCAAAGCCGATGAACAGCTGCCTTAGAAAACGGTATGTGAGACTAAACCATACTTGCAGAGGGCGCAAGCAGGCGAGGCAGGATGTGCAAGGCGTACCGCTTCGGAGTGCAGGAGAGGACTTGATGCGCAAGAGCCTGCGCCGCTAGAGCTGTATCAGAATCGTGGCTTGTCAGTGTTTTGCAAGTTGGGCATACTGGCGCAAAGAACATGGAGTGTCAGAATCGAAAGAAAAACGGACGAGGGCCTTTTTCCTGACTTGTGAGCCGAGAGCTCTGTTTCTTGCTGCTGTTTTCAAGGAGTAGACAATGGATATTCGTGAGTGGCTGTTCATTGGTTTGCAGAATGGCTGGGTCACCTTCAATGCCATTCCTCAGGAACTGCGTACGGAAGAACTGTACCGGGAAGCCATACGCCAGAACAAGGCAGGCCTGGACGAGATCCCCTTCATGCTGCGCACAAGGGAGCTCTGTCTGCTTGCGGTGGAACAGAGGGGCTGGGAATTGCGGGAAGTGCCCCTGGGGCTGCGCGACAGGGAGATGTGCCTTGCAGCCGTCAAAAGCGACGGCATGGCCCTGGCCTATGTTCCAGAGCGTCTGTGCGACAGGGAGCTGTGCCTGATGGCCGTGCAGGACAACGGCCTGGCCTTGAGGGAAGTACCCTTGCGTCTCAAGGACGAGGAACTTTGTCGCACTGCTGTGCAGAACAATGGAGAGGCCCTGCAATGGATACTGGAGGATCGCCGGACGCCCGAGCTGTGCAGGCTGGCCGTGGCCAGCAACAGCATGGCCCTGGCCTTTGTGCCGGAAAAGTATAAGGACGAGAAACTGTGCAGGCAGGCTGTGCTTGCCAATTCTGACGCCCTGCGCTTTGTCCCCTGGGAGATGCGCAAGTCCCTGCGCAAGCTTCTGGAAGAGCAGTCTGCCTGAGGCCCGCGTCTGGCTGCAGCAGACGGCCTTGAGTCTTGGGGAGAGGATCGACGGTCTTCTCCCCTCTTTTTTTGTGAAAAGACAGAGGCA
Source organism: uncultured Desulfovibrio sp. (assembly GCA_944327295.1). GTDB lineage: Bacteria > Desulfobacterota > Desulfovibrionia > Desulfovibrionales > Desulfovibrionaceae > Desulfovibrio. Next base: position 5,447 of record CALVHF010000003.1, read on the forward strand.
GACTGCGCTTTTCCCGGAGCGCCTGATGGAACAGGAGCGGATCCGGGCATGCACACAAGAAATATCCTGCGAGTTTCAGGCAACAATTGGGGCAGAAAAGGACTGGTCTGAAGGGAGAGACATCCTACATATTCCAAGAAAAGGAGTGTCGCATCTGGTGCCACAGGAGAAGGACGACCGGGCTTGTATCAAGGACGCAGCTTTCCCCGTCGGCGTACAGGACGGTTTTCCTCCTCTGTCCCGGCAGCAGGTGCGCTCTTCTTTTTTTGAGTACAAGACTTTTTTCTGCACAAAATCATGCACAGCCCCTTGCCGGCACCCCAGGACGTCCGGGAAGAACGGCAGATGGAGCCCGTACATGGGGAGTTCAAGTATGGATCGAGTGGAACGTGCCCGCGAGAACAGGCTGAAATACCTTGGCTCAGGCAATGCAAGGCTTGAGGCAACGGATCCGGAATTTGTGGCCATGCAGGAGCGTCTGCTCTACGGCGAAATTGTCAGTCACGGTACGCTCACCGACAGCCAGCGCCTGCTCATCATTCTTGTGGTTCTTGCGGCAGGGCAGACACTGGAGCCTCTGGACGAACAGACCGAGGCAGCCCTGAGACTCGGGGTCTGTCCCGAGGAAATCCGGGAAGCCCTCTATCAGGTGGCTCCCTATGCCGGTTTTCCAAGGGCAGCTGCTGCCCTGAAAATCGTCAATGCGGTCTTTGTCCGGCACGGTTTGCCCCTGCCCCTGGCCGATATGGGCACAGTCACGGAAGAAAGCCGCTTCAGGGACGGCCTTGCCGCCCAGAAGACCATCTTTGGTGACGGTATTGATGCCATGCACGCCGGTGCAGCCCCGGGCCAGCGGGATATCATGGTGAACTACCTCTCCTCCTTCTGCTTCGGTGACATCTATACCCGCAAGGGACTTGATCTGAAGACACGGGAACTGCTGACCTTTGCCATCATTGCCACCCTGGGCGGATGCGAGCCCCAGCTCAAAGCCCATACACAGGGCAACGTCAGCATGGGGAACAGCAAGCAGAATCTTGTGGATGCTATTGCCCAGATGCTCCCCTACATCGGCTTTCCCCGTGCCCTGAACGCCCTGGCCTGCGTCAACGCCGTGCTGCCGGAAGACAACTAGAAGAGAGGAGTACGCACTCTGAAGGCAGGGACCAGGCAAAAGGCGCCACGTCCCTATCCTTATGGACTGCATACAACATCCGATGGAAGGGGGAACCATGTTTCTGAAACTGGGGCGAATCCGTGCAGACTTGTTCCTGCGGGCTGCGATCCTTGCGTTGCTGACGGGTCTGCTTGTTGTGCCGGGTGCAGCTGCCGCTCCTGGAGAGCTGCAGGTCCGCCTGCTCTTTGCCGGCCAGGAGGCCAGGGTTGTCCTTGAGGACACGCCCGTGGCCCGCGAGCTTTGTGCCATGCTGCCCCTGGACCTGACTTGCAAAGACTACAATGCCACGGAAAAGACAGCAGTTCTGCCCAAGCGGCTCACCATCAAAGACTGCCCGACAAGCTGCGATCCAGAGCCAGGAACCCTTGCCTACTTCATCCCCTGGGGCAATCTGGCCATTTTCTACAGGGATTTTCGCTTTTCCAGGAATCTTGTTCCCCTGGGACGCGTCGTCTCCGGCCTGGAGGCCCTCGGGAGCATGCAGGGCGACTTCACCCTGCGCATGGAGCGGGTGCACGAGCCTTTCTGCCTCCTGAAAAAACAGACGATCGCATCGAGGAGCATGCATGCAAACAAGAACGTTAGGGCGCTCCATGCAGGTTTCGTGTCTCGGGTATGGCTGCATGGGACTGACACAGAGCTATCCGCCCTTTCTGCCGAAAGAGGACTCGATCAGGATTCTGCGCAGAGCGTATGACCAGGGCGTTACCTTTTTTGATACAGCCGAAGTCTATGGGCCCTATGCCAATGAGGAGCTGCTTGGCGAAGCACTGGAACCCGTGCGCAACCATGTGCAGCTTGCGACCAAGTTCGGCTTTGACATGGGCAGCGGCGCCAAAGATCAGTATCACCGCCCCATTGGTCTTGACAGCGGGCCCGAACACATACGCCGGGCAGTGGAAGGATCACTGAAGCGCCTGCGCACCGACCACATAGACCTCTATTATCAGCACCGCGTGGACCCAAAGACGCCCATCGAAGAGGTGGCCGCCTGCATGGCCGACCTGATGCGGCAAGGCAAAATCCTCCACTGGGGCCTGTCCGAGGCTGCACCGGCAACGATCCGCAGGGCGCATGCCGTGTGTCCGGTCACGGCCGTGCAGAGCGAATATTCCCTGTGGTACAGGGAACCGGAACGGGAGCTTCTGCCTGCCCTGGAAGAACTGGGCATTGGCTTTGTCCCCTTCAGTCCGCTGGGCAAGGGCATGCTGACCGGCCGGTTCACGGCAAAAACGCGCTTTGCTGCCGGAGATTTCCGCAACTCCATTCCGCGGTTCAGTCCGGAGAATCTGGCGCACAATCAGCAGATTGTGCACCTTGTAGAAGAAATGGCCCGCAGGAAGGGCACAACAATGGCCCGCATTGCCCTGGCCTGGCTTCTGGCACAAAAGCCGTGGATTGTGCCTATTCCCGGTACGAAGAGTACAAGACGCCTGGAAGAAAATCTGGGCGCAACGGAGGTGTCCCTGGAAGGCGCCGATCTGGCCTTCATGCGGGAAGCCTTGGAGCACATCACCTTTTGCGGCGCCCGCTACCCCGAGGAGCAGGAACGACTCACAGGGCTGTAGCAAACGGAAACACGACTTGGTTCTTGCAAAAAGAACCCTGCAGTCTGAAACGGCGTGGCAGAACTGCAGGAAAGCGGAGGCCAAACACCGTCAATTCCCAGGAGGAGAAGAGATGAAAGTTCCTAGAACACTGCTGACCCTGCTGATGCTTTTCAGTCTGATCAGCCTGCCTTGTGCCGTGGCTGCACAAGGCACTGCTCCGGCAGGCACAACTTCGAAAGACACAGCCGCAGATCGTGCGGCTCTGGCCCAGAAGGAACTTGAGCGCCTGTATGGTACGGCATCCTGCCCACTGCAGAAGACAGATCCAGGCTTTGTGGCTACACGCGACCGCCTTCTCTACGGCCAGATACAGCAGAAGGGCGTTCTGACCTCAGAGCAGCGCCTGCTGGTGACCCTGGCCACTCTGACAAGTCTTTCCGCTGATGTGACCGACACGGCCAAGGCCTGCCTGCGCACCGGAGTGGAGCCTGTGCGCATCAAGGAGGCCGTCTATCAGGTAACCCCCTATGTGGGTTATCCCAAAGCCAGTCAAGCCCTTGCTTCGGTCAACACGGTTCTGGAAGAGGCGGGCATCAGACTGCCTCTGGAGGAGCAGTCCACAGTGACCGAGGACAACCGCTTCCAAAAGGGCTTTGAAGTGCAGTCCTCCATCTTTGGTTCCGGCATTGCCGCCATGCACAAGAACGCTCCAGAAGGGCAGAAGGACATTATCGTGGGCTACCTCTCCTCCTGGTGCTTTGGCGATACCTATACCCGCAAGGGCCTGGATCTGAAGATGCGCGAATTGCTGACCTTTGCGGCCATCAGCGCTCTGGGCGGCTGCGAATCCCAGGTGAAGAGCCATGTGCAGGGCAATCTCAATGTGGGCAACTCCAAGCAGATGCTCATTGATACCCTGGCTCAGATGCTGCCCTACATAGGCTTCCCCCGGACCCTCAATGCACTGGCCTGCGTGAATGCCGTGACCAGGTAAGGACGCACGTATTTGAGACCTTGTTTTCACAGACGGCAGACACTGCCGAGGAGCACAACATGAGCAAAATCCTTGTGGCCTATTTTTCCGCTTCCGGGCAGACGGCCCGCCTGGCAGGGACCCTTGCCAGGACCCTTGGTGCCGACATCTATGAAATCGTTCCCGCAGAAAAATACACCAAGGCCGACCTCAACTGGAACAATGCCGCAAGCAGAAGCAGCGTGGAGATGAAGGATCCGGACTCAAGGCCTGCCATTGCCGGCAGCCTGCCGGACATGAGCCAGTACGACACCGTTTTTGTGGGGTTTCCCATCTGGTGGTACACGGCGCCGCACATCATCCTCACCTTCCTGGAAAGCGCGGACTTTTCCGGCAAGACCTGCGTGGCTTTTGCCACCTCCGGAGGCAGTGCCATGGGCGACACGGATGCTGATCTGCAGAAGGTGTGCCCTGCGGCCCACTGGCTGCGCGGTGAGCGCCTGAGCAGCAGGGCCTCCGAGGCCGATATCAGGGCCTGGGTGCAGAATCTCGGGCGCTAGTACTCCCGGGACAGCGTGCATGCCGAGGGGTATAACAATTTCTCTAATTATTTCAAATAAATAGATGTTCTGAATCCCCGGGTGAGGGGCAACTTTCGGTACAGTTTCTGGAAACAGCCACGAAGCGCATGTTCCGCTGTTCCAGGACTCTTGAAAAAAAAATTTTTTGAGGCTCAAGGCTTCTGTCTTTTCCTGTTTTGGCGGGGGAGAAGAAGCCTTTTGTTTTGGGAAAACTGCTTTTTTTTATTATAATGCTTTTTTTTGCTGCAAATAAAATACGTGTAGCTATTTTTCTTTTTTAGAAGAAGACATCAGTTCTTGTTTTGTGTATGTTGCGTCCTCCCGATTTATTGCTATAATAGTAGTACCATTAGTTGAGGAGGGTACAGCAATGCCGCGTCGAAGCAAACCTCTTACGTGCTCTGAAGAGCAGAAAAACCAGTTGCTGGAACTCGTCAATGACAGTCACACCGAACCCCGGCTTCTGGAGCGCTGCCGGATCATTCTGGCCTGCATCGGGCCGCACAGGGCAGATCTGGTTGCCCAGGAACTGGGTGTCAATGTCTGCACCGTGCTCAAGTGGCGGGAGCGATTCCGCAAACTTGGGTTGGAAGGCCTGCAGGACGGCAAGCGGTCCGGCAGGCCCGTCATCTACGGTGAAGAGGTTGATGCACGGATTCATGCAAAGCTGGCCGAGACGCCTCCAGACGGCCAGGATCGCTGGGACGGCCGGACTCTGGCCAGGGCTCTGGGCATTTCCGCTGATGCCGTGTGGAGATATGCCCGCAAGCACAATATCCTGCTGGCCCGCAAGCGTCTCAGGACAGCCAGGGGATCCTCCGGGAAGAAGTAGCCTTGTGCTGTTTGGGGAGGTCCTCCGCATGTCCGCTTCAGGTCCTCCTTCGGTTGCTTGTCCTTTTCTTCGCTAGGGAGAACGTCTGCTGCTCTGCCTTGGCGAAGCTGCCTCCTGTGCTGCGCAGGAGGGGCTGAAGAGCTTTTGTTAGTCCGCTTCCAGGCTTTTGCGGGACTCCTTCCATATCTGCCGGGCAAGCTCTGTTCCCGTCTGCTGCTCCCTGGCCCTGAAGCGTGTGCACTGGTCCAGGGCAGCCGGGGATTCGAGGGCTAGGGTATAGGTGTCATAGGGCGTATTGGGATAAAAGGAGACCGTCACATTGGGGTAGGCCTTGCGGTAGGCCCTTGTGTGCTTCATGGTACCGCCTATGGCCGATCCTTCCGGCATGACGGTGCGGTCATTGCCGCCAAGGTGAAAGCGTTCGGCCACAAGCTTCATGAGCTCTTCGCCATTTTCGCTCACCGCATAGACGCCCACGGTCTGTCCCGTCTCCGGGCAAAAGGCCACGTAGGCCTGGGTAAAGAGACGACGTCCCCTGGCCGAGGTAAAGCACATGACCGACAGCCCGTGGCGCTGCTCCGTTCTGGTCAGAAGATAGTGCGCCTTCTTGAGTGTCTTTCTAAAGATGGCCGGGCTGTCGTCCAGCGTCAGTCCGAACATGGTGTAGGTCAGTGGCTGCGCCTTTTTGCCAAGGGACGCGGCACTGGCCTTTTGTGTCTGCAGGGACACGACAAGAGCCTTGAACCCCGCGTGGTCCGGCTCGTGAAGGCACAGGTCCGGCAGCAGGAGAACGAGTGCAAGAGCGAGCGGGACAGCACAGGCCTTCATCGCAAAACCGTCACAAAGGTCTGGCTGGGGGCTACGCAGGTGGAGGGGCCGTTGGGAGTCATGCCGAGAGCATTGCAGCCGCCGGTGCTTGTCAGGCGCATGACGGGGCTTCCGTGCACAATGACGGCCGTGCTGCCCGCAATCCACATGTTGGCGCCCTTGATGAGATGGGAGACCAGGCCTGTGGCTGTGCCCGCCTCGTCACCGGAAGACATGGCAAGACTGGCCATCTGGTTGACTGTGGGGGTGCCGCCCATGAGAATGGTGGCGGCCGCAGACGGGCACATGGCTGAGGTGGCAATGTTGGGATAGGGCGTGGGCACAGGTCCGGCCGGAGTGGGCGTCAGACAGGTGTCCGGCATTCCCATGGTCTGGCCTGAGCCGACAGTCAGTGCAAACATGGACGTCTTCCTCCCCTGCAGACAAGTTCTTCTGCAGACAGATGTTTCGGACAAAGATTTTCGGGACATCTTTTTTGCGGCACACTCCCGTGGCCCTGGGAAAGCTGCGCAAGAAAGAACCCGGCTCATCAGGAAATGTGCACCTGGGGCGCATCAATCTTGACCACATCCCTGGCCAGCTGGGTCACAGTGCCGGCCTGGGTGAGACTGCTCTCCTCGACACAGACACGGACATTGTGTGCCTGGGTTTCATCATCCCCGCTCACCATGCGCTGAGCACTGCCAAAACGGCCCATGAGCCTGGCAAAGGTCTGCTCCAGACGCTCGCCAAAGGAGCGTAGCACCCTGGTGACCAGGGTGGCCTCGGCAACGGTGGCCTCGGCACTGGCGGCCTGAACCTGCAAGGCGCCAGTGGCAAGACTTGTGTCTGCTGCTGTGATCTCAAGGGTCTGGCTGCTCTGCAGACGAACCGGAGCAGGACTTGCGACGCGCACGCCGTGGGGGAAGTCAAGCTGTGCTTCCGTGGCCTTTCTGGTCAGGATGGCCAGGACAAAGGCCCTGCCATCGTCCAGGGGAGCAAAGAGCACTTCGTCTCCGAGCTCGGGAACAAGGAGGCAGGAGGCGGCCACGGAAGCCTTCCAGGTGCAATCGCTGCTCTGGATGCGTACCGCACGTTCGCACCCTTCTGCGTGTTCGTCCCAGGCGTCCAGCACTAGGCCTGTGAGCAGGCCAGAGACTGCGCCGCCAGGCTGGAGGAGGGGGGAAGCGAGGCCGGAGGCCTGAACTGAAGCGACAGAGGGCGCGGAAAGATCGGCCTTGTTGTCAAGAGTGAGGGCCTGGGTCTGCATGATAGTGCCTCATATCTGTGCGCCGTCAGGGTGCGGCGCAAAAAGCGTTGCAGGATAAGGTCGGAAAGGGGGCTGCAGGGATGCGCAGAAGAAGCCTTTTTTTTGGACCCGGCTAGAGGTCCCTGTCTGGATGTACCCTGTGCTGCAGGAGCCAGTCTTCGCTGCGTGCCCGCTGAGGGTCCGTGCCCCGGCTGCCTGCAAGGAGAGCCCTGTCCATGAAGGCCTCTTCCCTGCGGACGCGGTGCAGATTAGCACTGGAGAAGTCCGCATTGGCAAAGAAGCCGTGGCTCAGGTCCGCATGGGAGAGATCGGCCCTGAAGAAGCGTGCCCCCTGCGCCTGGCAGTGCCTGAAGGAAGCGCCTTCGCACAGGGCATCGGAAAAATCGGCAAAGCTCAGGTCCGCCTGTTCGAGATGCGCCTGCAGGAACATGCCGCAGGCAAAGCGGCCATGGCACAGGCGGGCACCGGCAAGCCTGGCCTCGCGAAAGAGGCACTGCTCGCTGCGGGTTTCGGAAAAGTCGCAGCCCGTGAGGTCGCACTTGAGGAAACCGACGCCCGTGAGATGCGTTTTCTGGAAGTTGCAGCCCTTGAGGGAGGCGAAGCTGAACTGGACATAGGAGAGGTCCATGCCCGAGAAATCGTGCCCGTCCAGCCGGGCCGAGAGCAGGGCCGTCCTGTTGAGCCGTGCCCCCTTGAGCACAACGCCTGCAAAATCGCAGTCCACAAAGACCGCATGGCTCAGGTCGCACTGGTCAAAATTGGCACCTGCCTGGCATTTGACAAAACTGGAGCGCAGGCAGTCGGCGCCTGCCAGGCACGCTCCTTCAAGCGTGCAGTCCTGCACGGTGCAGTAGTGCAGCCGCGAGCCGGAAAGGTCTGCGCCTGCAAGGTCGCAGTCCTGAAAGGCCACCCGCTCGAAGTGGCAGTTGTGCAAGAGCGCCCCCTTGAGCTGCATGTTCTGCAGGGCTGCGCCTTCCAGACGGATGTCGGAGAAGTCTGCGCCTGCAAGGTCGCACTCGCGAAAGGCCGTGCGCTCGATGCGGGCACCCCTGAGGCTGGCATGGCGCAGGCTTACCCGTTCAAACCAGCCTCCGGACAGGTCTGCCCCGGAGAGATCGATTCCGTTCAGGGTGAGATCTTCCAGAAACTCCCGGTTGGCAATGGCTGCGAGAACGTCCTCGCGTGTCTGCGGGATGTGGCTGCTCATTTGCTCATCTCCATGCGCCGCAAAAGGTCTTCCTGCCCCTCGAGAAGACTGCGTTCCAGATTGCTGCCCGCAAGGGCCGTCTTGCCGAGGACAGCCTTGTAGACTTCGGCGCCATAGAGATTGCAGTCCTCAAGGCTTGCCTCCACGAGGCGCGAGCGCCTGAGGGATCCGGTGGCCAGAGAGGAACCATGCAGATCCGCGCCTTCGAGATCGCAGTGGCGCAGCTGTGCCCCGTCTGCCTGGCAGTGAACAATGAGAGCCCGTGGCAGATCGCAGCGATCGAGGCAGGCATTGCTGAGGCGGCAGTCCTGGAAGACGGCTCCCGGCAGCCGCACTTCCCTGGCACAGAGATCGTCCAGCACGCAGTGCATACACCGGAGTCGTTCTATCTCGCAGTTCACGAGAAAACGCAGGTTTGTGGCTTCGCAGTCCACAAGGGCAAGTTCGGAGCCTGTGCAGGTCACAAAGCCCGTTTCCTGCCAGTGACCGCCCTCCACACGGACCCCTTTGAGAGCGCAGCTGGCAAGGGTGCATTTGTTCAGAGAACACTGCTGCAGGGTCAAGCCCTTCAGGGGGCATTGGGTGAAGGTGCAGAGTTCCATGTGCACCTCCCTGACCGTGCCCTGCCAGTCTGTATTTGTAAAGCCACAGAGCTTGCAGGAGGCCCGGGTCAGGTCGACATCCTGGATGGAACTCTCCTTCCACTGCGCAAGTTCCATCTGCAGGCCCTCGCCTCGTGTTCCGACAAGGCTTGCCCCGGTGAAGGAGCACATGCTGAGGGAGGCATGACTCAAGTTGGCTCCGTCCAGGCAGATTTTGGTCGCCATGGCCTTGTCCCAGACCGTGCGGCTCAAATTGGCGCCGGCAAGGTTCACCTCTTCCAGAAAGCAGTCTCTGAAGATGCAGCCGGACAGATCCTGGCCCGAAAAATCCACCTTGCGCAGGGTCAGTCCCCTCACGCCGTTTTTGAGCTGGCCTATGAGATCCGGCACATCGGACACCCTTGGCGGCTTGAGGCTCGGGCCTCCGCCAGGAAGGGTCTTGACCCAGTCAGGCAGGGGATCCGGCAAAAGGGGCCCTGAGCCAGCCCTGGCAAAGAGGGCGCGATCGGCCAGAATCCGCTCCCTGGACAGGGCATCAAGGGCCTCAATCTTGTCCACGGCCTTGAGATAGCGCTGCCTCAAGGCCTGGATCCTGGGTACATCGCCGGGCTTTTTTCCCTGCAGCAGCCGTTCTGTCTTGTCCAGGTTCTTCATGACATCCGGATCCGGAAGCTGGGGTAGCTTCATGGCCAGAACCTCATCCAGGGTGGCGGAAGGAGAAGGCGGCAGGACAAGATCTCCGAAGGGTTTTTTGAGGGTGGAGAGTTCCTTCTGCACACTGGCTCTGGCCTTGTCAGCGGCGGTCGTGAACTCGGCTCTCTTTCCGTCTGCGATGGCTTTGGCCCGCTGCTTCAGACGGGCCACAATGCCTGCCACATCCACTTCTGGCACAGCGACCGGATTTTTGTTGTCCGAGGGCCCGGGAACAGTCTGATCCGGCAGGGGCACCCCTCTCTGGCGCAGTTCCCGAACAAGCCAGGAGCGGACATCAAGGCCCTGTTCCCGGGCGTGCCACAGTGTGGGCACGGCCTGGTCTGCAGGCCAGGGCAGGGGCTCGCAGGGCTTGCCGCAGAGCGGCTGCCAGACGGCGGCCAGCACTGCCTTTCGCTGCGCCTGCTTTGCGGCCGAAAAGGTGTGCGACACGGGTGCAAGCCCCGCGGGACACAGTGTTTCGGGCAGAGGAGGAACAGGCCAGAAGATCTGTTCGGCTCGGGCAAGGACGCCCCTGTCCTCGTCGGCCACTTCGCCTGCCTGGGGAGACTGGGCAATGGCCAGGGCGCAGAGATCGCCTGCCAGGGCATAGCAGAGCCAGGCTTCCAGGGGCGAGGTGCACAGGAGCACGGGCTTGGGACGGATGGCACCAAGAAGCTGCAGGCCGTGCCTGGAGCCCGGCATGGTCCACAAGGTGTCCGGGGCAGCGGCGGCAGTCAGGTCCATGAACAGGTCTGCAGGCAGAGCCTGCAGATCGCTCTGAGCCGCTTGTCCGGTCCGGTCCGGATCATTCGTCCTGGCGCAGCCTGCGGGGAGGACGTACAGGGCAATGCATCGGGCCCCGGCAAAGAAGGGAAGGACAAGACCTCTGGGCATGGCAAGCGTGCCCTTTTGGGCGAGTTCGTCTCCAAAGGGGACAAGCCTTTCGTCCTGCAGGTCCAATCCGAATTCTTCGGGATGGATGGGGCAGTCTTCGGAGAGATAGGCCAGACGCGCATTGAGCACATCCCCCTCGCGCAGGCCGGCTGCAAGCAGGGCCTGCACAAGCTGCATGGCAGCAGGGTCCGTACTCTCAAGGAGGGCATGATCGGCAAGCAGCTGCAGGGCTCTGGTACTCCAGCGCTCCTCCGGGGAAGGCTCGGGCATGTCCAGGTTCAGGGGGTGCTTTGCTGCCTCCTCGCGCATCTCCCTGGTCGGCAGATGGCCCCAGTCCTCCCTGGCCTTCTCGAGCATCTTTTGGGTCTTTTTCTGGGCAGCGGCAACAATTTTGTCGAGGCGCCCCATGTTGCGGGCGGCCTTGTCCAGTTCGGGCAGAAGGCTGGTCAGCCGTGCCTTCAAAGGCTCCAGGGAGCGGGTGTCGATTTTCACCCTGTGTCCAAACTCCCTGTGCATGGCAATGAGGCGCTGCTCGGCCTCGTCAATGATTGCCAGGGCCCTGTTCAGGCGCTCCTTTGCCCTGGCAAACTGCTGCACGCCCTGGACAGGAAGCACAGCAGCCCTGCCTGTGGCCTGATCCAGGGCCAGGTTGAGATCCTCTTCCAGGGTCCGCAGGCTGGCCCGGCTCTTTTCCAGAACTTCGCCGGCAGAGAAGGGCTGAGGTTCCTGCACCCTTGCCTCGGAAAGGCGCCTTGTCTGCTCGGCCTGCCAGAACCGTATGTCCGTGCGGGGTGCGCGGGCGTCCTCCACCACGGCAAAGAGGCGCACAACGTCGCTGAACTCGTCGTCCTGAACGGGGAGAACGGCACGCCACAGGCCCACGCCGCGCTCAATGGCCGGAAAGAGCCACACGGTCTCGAAGCGGCAGGTGTACTCCTCGAACAATTCCTGTCTGGGAGCGGTGTCACTGCGGCCATAGGTCTTGGGATCCCTTATTCTGCTCGCAAAGACGCGCACGCGTTTGGAGGGCAGGCGGGACGTGATGAAGGGCTTGTCGGGATGCAGGTGCTCAAGGGTGATCGGCTCTCCGCCAAGGAAGTAGCCTGGAACGGCACCGGACTCCGCGGCCGTGCTGCTGCCATAGTCCTCTGGCAGGCGCTGTTCTTCCTGGGCCAGGGAGAAGTAGGCAGGATTGAGATCCGGGGGAAAGCCCGGCCAGAAATTCTTGAGCCAGCGTTCGTCATAGGTGCCTGCCAGGGCAAGGCGTTCGGGAGCGTCGGCCGGAACGGGCAGGGGGCAGGCAGGCCTTGGCCTGTCCGCAGGACTGGTAACCAGGCCAAGGCGGGGATCCTCCACCTGGGGCAGGGCCTGACGCAGCTCGCCCCAGGGAGTGCGCAGGGCCTCCAGGCCCGCTCCCTGGGGATTGGCGGCATAAGAGCTGCCACCAAAGGCTGTCTGCCAGGTCAGGGGCACGCTGAGCACGGGCTCGGGCCGTGAGGGCGCAGCCCCAGCAGGACCAGCTTGCCAGAAGCGCGGCCCGAAGACGGCCAGCGTGCGTTCTATGGGACCGACGGCAAAGCGCACGGCACCGCCAGGTGCAGGGCTTTTGTTCGGGGCATGCCAGGAGCCTGCCAGCAGGACTTCGCCGCGCACCTTGGGAAAGCCCGGATCCAGAAGGCCTTGTTCGCCCAGCAGAGGCAGGCATTCGGGCCAGAGCTTCTGCTCGGACAGGGGCGTCGCGGGATCGTCCAGGGCAAAGTACTGGAGGATTGCCACCTGCAGATACCAGTGCGGGCCCAGGGCAAAGGGAGAAAAAAGCAGACCTGTGGTACTGTCCTTGAGTATGTGCATGCTGTGTGTCCGAAGGAGAGGTGAGCCGATACGGAGAGATTAGCCGATGAGGGTCGTCGCGTTCTGCTGAAGAATGGTAGCGGCTGTCGTGCAGACACTGGTGCAGAGCCTGGTGGAGTTCGTGGCATTGATCTCGCATTGCTGGGCAGCCTCGGTCAGATTGGTAATGATCTGGTTGTACGTGGCGGCCTTGCGGGAAAAGTCATTGACCAGGGTTGTTGCCTGTTCGATGGTCTGCGTCAGAGCCGCTTCCGTCTCTGTCGTCTCTTCGACAACGGCACTATGAAGAGAGTTGAACTCATCCATGGCAGCGGCAACCTCCGTCTTTTTGAGACCTGTTGCAAGCCTGCTTGCCACACTCGCGTGTCTGCTGGCGATCGTATTGAGTTCACTCTGTTTTGCCTTCAGGTCGTTGAGCTTCTGGCGAGCATTCACCGTCGACGTCTCTGCAGCGGGAGCTGCGTTGCTCTTGGTCTTGCTGCGTTCAACCTGGAAAAACCAGCCATCGTCAGCGACAATCTTGGACAGGGCTGAAGTGTGCATCGATTTGACGCCGCCGCAAAAATCGAACTTGACGCCGCCGACCTGGGACAACGAAAGAGAAAAGCACAGTTCCAGGGAAGTGACTGAAACCAACCATGTCTCAATGCTGTTCAATGTAATGCTCATGAGAAATCCTGCAAAAAGGAGTGATACACGTGTTACTTGCTGATGACACTTCCCGATTCGATGCTGGTCCCTGCAGTCTGCTGTACAGAAGTGGCAAGAGTCGTCATCCTCTGGGCATTGAGCGAGAGCGTTGCATAACTTTGCCGCAGTTGAACGGCTACTTCGTTCATTTGGGTGACAAGTCGGTTGCCTGTCACTGTCGTCCGGGTCAGCTTGTTATGCGTGCTGGTCACGTTTGCCAGCGTCTCGGAGACATGTGCCGCATACGTATCCACCTTTGCGTGAATCTCGTTCCGCTGCTGAACGAGATCCGATTTTCTGGCGAACGTCCGGCTTTCCTGCTGCGTGGCAGTGGTCTCCTGCGCTATGGCTGTTGACTGCTGTGCCAGGACATTGATTTGATTCAGGCACTTCTTGGTGTGGAAATCGATGGTCTCCATCTTTTTAAAGGTCGTATTGGTACACAGAGCCTTGCTGAAGACAAGATGCGCAGAGGAGCGCAGAGCAATCTTGTTGAGAAGCGTCAGATGCACACTGTATAAGCCCGCAAACCAGACAGTCTTGGCTCCGAGAACAAAGGTGTCGCTCATTCCCAGGGCAACCGAGTTTGCCATGGAGCAGGTGAGCTTCAGTGTGCCGTTTTCATTGCTGATGGAGATGCCGATTTTTCCGGACGGCTTGTCTGCGAGATTGGTTGTTTTCAAAAGGAGAGTCCTTGCACAAGGCTGCTGGCAAAAATGTGCATCTTCCAGGGGGGGGGGGCAGCATGCAGCTCTCGGGCAGCACGCTTCAGGCAAAAGGAACGCTAGTATTTTGTTTTTGAAGTTCGTTAATAAGTCTGAATTGGGAAAAATCCATTTTCCACCATATTGTAGGAATTTCTTTACCTATTAACGAACTTAGAGAACGCTATACTAGGAATAGGTTATGCTTGGCGCTGTCTTTGTCGAGGTTGGGGCTGTTTCCTGAATAAGCGAATAGTTTTCCTGAACGGTTGTGAAGGTCTGGGTGCAGTTGGTCAGAAGGTCGTTGGCAGTGGTCTGCGCCGTCTCCATTCGGGTGGCTGTGAGCGTCAGAGCTGCTGTTGTCTGGGAGAGCGTCTGTTCAAGCTCGGTTTTCCGCTCGGTCACATCCTGTCTGATGGTCGCGAGGACAGTTTGCTCGGTACTCACCCGTGACTTGAAGCTCGCAAGATGGCTTCCCGTTGCGATCTCTTCGAGGTCCTGTTCCAGGGTGTCAAGCTGTGCGCTCACGGCAGCTGTCTCGTTTGCAATGGTGTCCATCCGGGCCGTGATGGTATTTAGATCGGATACGCTCAGTTTGGTCTCGATATTGACGGCTCTTGTTGTGCCCGAAGACTGGATGATATTGAGCACATTGGCGTCGACATCACTCATGAGACCAAGATCTACGGTGGTGCGGGATCCAAGAACAGAGTCGACGCGTCCGCCAAAGGTCGTATTGAAGCTGAACTGGGTAAAGCTGTTGGAGAACTGCAGGGTGAGGGAAACGATTTCATTGGCAAATACGGTCAGGGTGGGCGCATACTTGAGAGTGATCGTGCTTTTGTCCTTCTCCACGTCCTTTTCGGCATCCGTTCCCGTGTCACTGCCCTGTTCGCCTGCCGGATCCTGCGGCTGGTCCTGTGACTGATCCGAGGCCGGATCCTGCGGCTGGTCCGGCGACTGATCCGGGGTCGGATCCTGTGACTGGACCTGCGACTGATCCTGGGGGGTGGTCGTCTGGCTGTTCGTCTCCATGGCGGTACTCCGGCACAAATAGCGACAAGGTGCGATACATTGGGGGGGCCCGCGTCCTGCAGCCTGGAAATCCCGCCAGGAGCCTGCAAAAAGGCCGCGTTGGTCAGAAAAAAGGGGAGCGTCAGGGGGCGGAGGGGAAAAGCCAGGAATCAGGAAGGAAGCAGCCCTGATCCTCAGTCATCGGACTGCATGCCGATCTTGATGTAGTTCTGACCGTCCGGGGAGGAGAGCAGGATGTGTTCCCTGCCAGGGGCATCCTCCATGAGGAATTTCTGGCCTGCGGCACTGTGCAGCTGTATCTGGGTGGCATTGGCATCCGTCACCTGGCTTGGGGTCTGGGGATTGAAGACGGCAGCCGTGATGACGGGCTCGTCGGGATTGCCGCCCACAAAGCTCAGCATGACTTCCGTGCCCTTGTGCAGGGGCGCAAAGAAGCCCATGCCCTCGCCGGCATAGGGCTGCATCATGCGCACCCAGCAGGAGGCCTTGCCCCCGCCGCGCTGGGCCAGATCAAAGGGCAGGACGACCTTGTAGCGCCCTTCGGCATCCAGTTCGGCAAAGGCTCCTGTTCCCTGACCGTCAATGCGCGCCGGCAGGCTGCCGGCCACCCTGGGCCAGGGTGTGGTGCGCAGAGGGCGGTACTGCGTGGAGGCCTCGATGCAGGCAAAGGAGTTGCGGTAAAAGAGCCTGTCCTCGTCGTCCAGCCCCTGCAGGGCACTGCCAGCCCGCATGCTGCGGGCAATGAGCCTGGACTGGCTGCCCTCGTGCTCGACCCTGGTGGTCAGATAGCTCTGGTTGAAGGAAGAGCGGTAGTGATTGCGCAGGGTGAACAGGGCTCCTGGCCGCAGGGCCGGATTGTGGGAGAGGCCTTTGTATTCCAGGCTGTGGCAGAGCAGGCCTTCGGCCTCGATGCGGGCAAGATCCTCGCCCTGCTGCCGTGTCTCGTACTGGACGCCGTAGCGGTAGAAGCCCCCGTGTCCCGTCTCGCTGACCGGCACCTTGCAGGTCAGATCAAGGCTTGGCTTCTGGGGATTCCAGGTCCGAAACTCCACTTCCCTGGGCAGGGGTGTTGCACAGGCCGAAAAATGGGTGATGACCTGGCCCGGGTTTTCCGGGTTGAGGCCGGAGGGCTCGTGAAACTCGCAGGTCGCATTGCCGGGCAGGGGCTGATGCGCCATCTTGTTGTCCGCAAAGACGCAGCAGGGCCCGGCCGCCTTGTGCTCGAACCAGAAGCAGATGCCCAGGTACTCGAGCCAGCGGTTCACAAACTGGAAGTCCGTTTCGTCGTACTGGCAGAAGAACGCCCTGCGTTCTGGATTTGTGCTCAGGCTGAACCTGAAGTCCGCCGACGAGAGGCCAGCCTCCTGCAGAACCTGCGTGCAGGCCTCCACAGGGGTCTTGTCCAGAAAGACGCGGTTGTGGCGCAGCAGGGTGAGCCACCAGAACTTGTGACGCAGGCAGGCCTTGTAGACAAAGCGCCTGTTCATGCGCTGCACGAGAGAGAAGGAAGCGAGCACGCCCGTGTAGTCCAGGCCGGATTCCGGGGCAAAAGGAGGCAGGAGACGCAGATGCGCTTCGCCCTGCAGGGCCTTGTGCAGATCGATGTCGGCCTCGTCCGAGACAAGGAGCACCTCGAACTCGTAGAGGGTGTTCAGGCCCTCGGATCCGCGAAAGCGCAGGACATCAAAGGTGTCGGCCGGAAAGCCGTCCAGGCTGAAGGTGAAGACAGGATTGGCAAGAGTGCTCATAAAACTCTCCTTGCAGGAGCAGAGGCAGAAGAAGGTACACGCCGGGACGGGTCTCTATCGGGCCTGTTCGGTGGTGCGGTGCACGTAGCCTTCATTCTCGAGCCTGTTCACGACCTGGCCCATGAGATCATGGAGTTGCAGGAAGGCCGGCAGGGAGAGCACCAGGCGTTCGCTGAAGCAGTACTGGGGCGTATCCTGTTCGTCCTGGGCAGGGGTCTTGTCATAGAAGTCGATGTGCACGATGCCGTTTTCCAGGTGGATGTTGCCGGGCACGTCGTGGAAGGTCACCCGCTTGTGCATGTCCATGCGTCAAAGCTCCTTTCTTGGTTGTCAGCGCAAAGGTGCAGAGGGCAGATTGGGCAGCTGTATGTCCGAGAGCCGTTCGTCCTCGCCGCCCAGAGAATCCATGCGCGTGGGACAGAAGGCCGCCTTCCCTGGCAGGCTCCGGCCCACGAAGCGCTGGGCCATGAGGGCATCGTCCGCACCCCGGAAGGTGTAGCGCACGCGGATCTCCTCCACATCCAGCTCCCTGAGCACAGCCTCCTGACCAGGGAAGTCCGCAGGAGTCAGGACGAGCTCCCCACCGGCAAAATCGTGCAAGAAGGTCTGGAAGGCCCAGTCTCCGTCCCAGGAGGTGGTCACGGTCTGGGACTCGAAGGAAACGGAGAGGCTAACCCTGCCGCAGGTGGCCGGTTCCCAGGTAAAGTCCTTGCTGATGAGGTAGTTGTAGTTGTCCAGGGTCTGCATGTCTGGTCCGCACTCAAGGCGCAGGCGCACCCTGTGCGGCTTCTGGGCCATCTCGTTGACGTTGACGGGATGCGCCGTGATGCCGATGACATACTTGTCCCTGGCCTTGTGGCCCGGATGCTTGCTCTGATCAAGGAAGTTCAGGAATTCCGGGGTCAGGGGATAGCCTATGCCAAGCCAGCGGGCCACCTGCCAGCCGCTCGTGCGCGCCTTCAGGAAGGGTGCGGCAGGACCGTGCACAAAGGTGTTCAGGGCACTCTGCTCGTCAAAGAGCTGCGTCCACAGGCTGTCCGGATCCTGCTCGTCGATCTGGCTGAGCACGGAGCCTTCCCAGAGGTTGTTGAGCTCGCAGGCCGAACGGTACACGGCAAAGATGGTCTGCCAGGCAAGGGGGCCCTTGACCAGGCGCCAGAACTGATCATGTTCGCTGCTGCGCATGTCCATCTGGGCCTGCAGCTGGGCCAGGTGGGCCAGGGCTGCACTGACCGGCGTCTTGGCCGCTTCCTGGCCACCGGCATAGCCCTGGGCAATGAGCTGCAGGGCCTCGGCATCCGTGCCCGTGACTTCACGAATTCTGGCCAGATCGGCCAGATAGTCCTGCAGAAGCTTTGCCTCGTCATGGCGTTCCGAGTATTCCCGGGCACGCCTGGCGTCAAGGCTTGTGGTCAGCTGTTCGGTCTTCTGATGGAGGGTGCTTTGCAGGGTCTGCGGCTCGCTGGCCGTGGAAAGCTGCCTGAGGAGTTCGGCAAAGCGGCCGGGCAGGCGGTCGAGCTCGGTGGCGGCATTGAGGTGCTCAATGCGCCTGAAGGCCTCGTCCATGCTCTGGATGAAGGCAAAGTAGGGATTGTCCTGCCCCGCCATGGTGGGCGTGATCCGGCGCCAGGCCTGTTGATCGTCATTGTAGTGCAGGGCCTGGGAGAAAGTGTCCGCAAGACGCCACCAGGCCGAATGGAAGTCCCTGGCATAGCGATCCAGGAAGGCCTGGGAGAGGGTCGCAAACCTGTTCTTGTCCTGAGAGGCATTCTCGAGGGCCTTCAGCAGGCCCTGCATGCGCTCGTAGCCTTCAATGGTATAGGCCGCAGGCACACAGGGATCCTTTGGTCCCCTGGGCCAGAAGCTGGCCATGGTGACGGAGGCTATACTCGGCCTTGAGTTGAGCCACTGCACGACCCAGTCCAGATTGGTGCCCAGAAGATCTAGGTAGGCATCCACCCGCAGGCTCTGCTGGGCCATCTGGGTACGGCGCAGTTCCGGTTCCTCCCAGCTTGCGTAGGCGGCAAGGACATTGTTGAGCTGGGCACTGCCCGAGGGCACCACCTCTTGCAGATCCCTGGCAAAGGCGTCCAGGGCGTCCTTGGCCTGGGGCAGGGGTTTGCCCTCTTCAGCTGCCTGCAAAACCCTGTGGGTCCAGGCCTGATAGTCGCAGAAATAGATGAGGGCCATGCGGCGGCGGTTTTCGGGCAGCCTCTGCAGGGCCCGGGCCACCTGATCGGGATTGAGGACAAGGAGGCTTGAGCGCACCCAGGCCGTGAAGCGGGCACGCATCTCCTGCAGGGCCTGCCAGGACTGGTCGGCCCCGAGCAATAGCCAGGCATGCCTGTGCAGATCCGCCTCGAAGATGCGGATACGGTCGGCCACATCGCTCAGCTGCTGCACCCGCCGGTTCATGTCGCCTGCAAGCGTGATGCGGGCGGGGATGTCGTTGCGGGCCGTCTCCACAATCTGCATGCGCAGGACAAAGCAGAGGGAGAAGTAGGCTCCGAGCAGCAAAAGGAAGGAGAGCCAGAGAATGTAGGGGGCCCGGCGGCGCAGGGTCTGGACCGAGAACAGGCTGTCGTTCTGCCTGCTCAAGGCGCGCTCCCTGGGCAGGATGGTCGTGAAGAAGTCCTCGAGAAAGAGGGAGGCGCTGGTGCCGGGCAGGTTCCAGCGGCACTGGGCAAAGGTGGGCATCTGTTCCAGCAGGGCCGTGTGCACGCTGCCTTCCTGGCGGCCGCTGCACAGGAAGAGGCCGCGTAGCATGGGCGTGTGCCCGTAGTGGCTGGGACCGAAGACGGCCCGCACAAAGGCGCGTATGCCAGGGAAGAGCTGCTCCATTTCGGCAGGCAGGAGCACGGCCTGCGTCCCTGGCGGCAGATCCGTGTGACCTGCCTGCTCCCGTTCCCTGGCCGCAAGAAGCAGGCTCAGATCCTGCAAACGGCCGCGCAGGTGCTGCAGGGCCGTTTCCAGAAAGGCCAGAGCATCGCCCGCCTTCTTCTCCCTGTTCAGCAGGCCCAGCACCTGGCGGCGCTCGTCGGGAGTGAGCAGGCTGGCCAGGGAGGTGAGCCCCAGCACCCGGTCCATCTTGGTGACCAGTACATAGACGGGAAAGGTGGCGCCAAGAGCCGCATGCATGCTGTTGATGCGCTTGCGCACGAGGCGTCCGTAGTCGGCCAGCGCCTCTGGGCTGCGGGTCTGCAGCTGCTCCACGGACAGGGTGAGGATGAGGCCGTTGAGGGGTTCCCTGCGTCTGTGCGCTGCCAGAAGCCGCAGGAACTCCTCCCATTCCCTGTTGTCTTCCTCCTCGTTCTGGGGCACGGCATAGCGGCCTGCCGTATCGATGACCACGGCCTTTTCAAAGAACCACCAGTCGCAGTTGCGGGTATTGGTCACATGGGCCAGGGGACCGGCATCACTGGCCTGAGCCGAGAGCCTGGCATGGGAGACGGCCGTGGACTTGCCTGTGCCGGCTTCGCCGAAGATCATGAACCAAGGCAGGGCATAGAGGGCAGCGCTGCCCTGGTCGAGGCCGGAGTGGCGCAGCATGTGCACGCCCTTGCGCCAGCGATCGCGCAGCTCCGTCAGGCGAACCTCTTCTTCCTGGGGGCTCAGGAGCGGACGGTCGTGTTCCACCATCTGGCGCAGGAAGCGCTCCTCCCGGTGACGGTAGTAGAGCCTGCGTACAAGCAGGACGCCCAGAATCAGGGCCAGACAGCCCAGGGCAAGCGCGCCAATTTCCCACAGGCTCCAGTCAAGCCTTGTGTGCAGCAGATAGGCCCCGGCACCGAGGAGTCCCAGGAGCAGGAGGATGAGCAGAAGACGCAGGAAAAGGCCGAGCAGCTTGTTCATAAAAGACCATAACAGACTGGAAAATCAGGAGAAATCTGAAAATTCGGGCGAGAGCCACTGGACTGGGAACAGGAATGGGGGAAGAGGCAGGGCCGCGGCAAGGGGCCCGGGCAGGGGTCAGAAGCTGCCCGCGCCGAACTCCTGTACCCACTCGGCCACAAAGAGAGAGATGGTGTGATTGTAGGTATGGTAGAGAAACAGGGTGGCCAGGGCCGGGATGAGCACAAGGGGCGCCAGCAGGGTCAGATGCAGGCCGCGGTGCGGCCTGGCTGCTTCGGGCATGTAATAGGCCTCTGGCGTCAGCCTGCGCGCATTGTCTGACAGTTCGCTGAAGGCAATGCGCCCTCTTTGTGCCTTTTCCAGGCTTTCCAGGGCAATGGCCGCAAGCCTGCTGCGTGCAGCAGGATCATAGTACTGTCCGCAAAAGCCCATGCTCAAGGCTGCGCCGTACAGGGCCAGAGCCTCTTCCTGCCAGAGGAGCAGGGGGTGGGCTGTGTCTGCTTCTGTGTCAGCGACGTGTCTCGGTACGAGATCGAGGCTTGTGCCTGCAGGCAGGGAAACGGGCCTGGCAGGCCTCAGGGAGAGGAAGGGGCGGCGGGTCGTGTTCGCCAGCTCGTGTGTCCTGGCAGCGTCAGCAGGCCCAGCCGGGCTGGCAATGGGCTGCGTGAGCTCTATGGGCTCGTCGAGGAGCGTCTTTTCTGCTGTTTTGCCGGGAACTGCGGACGGCTGCTTGCCGGCACTTGTTCCGGTCAGGCGATCCATGGCATGGAGCAGCTCGGCACAGTGATCAAAGAATTCCTTGCCCGCATTGACCGTACCGCACAGGGTGCGCTGCAGCGTTTCCCTGGCCCAGTGTCCGCGGTGGACCCAGGCGCTTGTGAGCAGGGCCTCGTCCGTAAAGGCACAGACGGCAAAGAGCGCCTGAGAGCGGGCCTCTTCGGGAAAGTCCGCGGCCTCTTGTTCCGCCTTGTGCACAAGGGTGATCACATCCTTGCGGACGGTTTCGTAGTCCGTGCTCTGCAGGGCCTGCGTGTCGCGGAAGAGGGCTGCAAAGGCCAGAACCGGCAGGTAGGCATGAAAGAGTCCCATCAGCCCTCCAGGACAATGAAGCAGGCCTCGAGATCGGCCGGCGCCTCTTCCCAGCTCAAGGCGAGGCCGCCTTGCTCGCGGACCTTCTGCCAGAGCGTGGCATCGGCGTGCAGGCGGGCATAGACTGTGCCCTGCTTTCTGGCCAGGCCCATGGGCGTGTGCTCTTCCAGGGTGAAGGGCAAACCAGGCAGGGCCCGGGTGAGCAGGGTCTGCATCTCGTTGCGGGCCGAGAACTTGAGGCGGGCCAGGCCCGGATCGGTTTCGGACAGGGGTATGGTCTGCGAGAAGAGACTCACCCAGTACTGGCAGCCAGGTGCCTCCAGCATATGGGGCGGAATGAGGGCCGTGTCGAAGATGTCGCCCTTCTCGAAGCGAATCACGTATCTCGGGCCTGTGGCCAGGCTGTCCAGAATGACGCTGATGGCCGTGCGCAGGGAACGGAAGGCCGGCAGGGGATCATCGTGCCTGTAGGGCGCGAGGATGCTCTGGCCCGTGCGATCCTCGCCAAGGGGGGAGGTCTGCAGGGAAAAGACCGAGAGTTCGGCCAGAAGATCCCTGAGCAGCAGATAGGCTTCCCAAGGGGCCAGCAGGGGCATGTCCACGCCGAGCTCCAGGCGCGGCGCAAAGCGGGCCAGGGAGCGCAGCATGAGGAAGATGCCCGTCATGTCGCCCATGGAGGAGCGCCTGGCCAGCTCCTTGTAGGAGTCAAGCTCGCGTATCTTGGCAAGGACCCGGTCGCGGACTTCCCTGAAGCAGTCGAGCAGCGGCAGGGAGTCCTGCAGGCTGATGCAGGCAGGGGCGTAGTCCGTATCCAGGACAAGACCGTCTGCCGTGCGCCGCATGCGGGCCACGCGCAGGCACACGACGTTGCCGGCCGTGTCCCGTTCCTGGCCAAGGAGGATCTGCACCACATAGTTCAGGCGCTGCATGCGGGCCGAGGGGCCGTCGCCGTAGAGATCCGGCACATCGTCCATGCCTTCGGCAAGGCACAGCCGTGTCCCCAGCCGCTCGTAGTTTTCGTTTTCCCCGGCCTGCCCCACATTGCCTTCGCCTTCCCTGAAGGGGGCAAGACCTATGTAGACGTCAATGTTCGATCCGGCAGCCAGGCTGTCCGGCACCATGCGTCCGGGACAGACGGCATTGCCTGGACAGGAGAGCTCGAGGCCCATTCCGGGCAGCAGCACCTGGAGCGTCCGGGGCTTGAGACAGCCGGCCTTGAGGGCCCCCATGTCCCAGGCGAGGGAGCGCACGCCCCACAGCCACGGCCGGCTCAGGCCCGCGAGCTGGCCAAGGAGGTCCTCTGTGCGCTGATCCGTGCGCTGAAAGTGCTGGGGCTGCAGGAACAGTCCCTGATGCCAGTAGATGGGGCCGTCAGCCATGACTTGGTTCTCCGCTTAATTCTTTGTGTCGCTGTCGTTGAGGCGCTGCAGCGAGGAGGGGCCCAGGAGCAGCACCATTTCCAGGGGACCGGGATAGTAGTAGGTCTCCTTCCAGAACAGGGATCCGTCCTCGTAGAGGGCCACGGGTATGGCCCAGACCCTGCTGACCAGACCGGGCTCAAGGTGGGAGTAGCCTGCGACCACGGCCACATGGCGGGCCCCCTCGGCCCGGTCCAGAACCTGACTGTCTACAAGCCCGGGCTGGATGATCTGGCTGTGCAGGTCCTTCACACTGGGGTCAAAGCGCTGGCAGAGCATGAGCCTGGCCAGCCCCTCGGAGGTGGCGGCCAGCTCGTTGAAGGCATCGGGCTTTTCCAGCTGATAGAGGCACAGCCGCAGGGTGTGCGCCTGCTCGTCCTCGTAGTTCATGTTCGGATCGGCCTTGATGTGCAGGGCAAGAGCCCTGGGCGCAAAGGTCCAGCGTACGGTGTCCGGCGTCTTGCCCGGCGTCATGAGCGAACTGGCAGGCACCGTGGGCGGATCGCTCGCGGAACAGGCAGCAAGCTGCAGGCAGACTGCGGCAAGAAGGAGGAGGACAGTGCAAAGGACGGGTCTGGGCATAAGAGTCCGGCTAGCAGAGGTTCAGGACATAGAGGTCCGCGTCGTCCTCCTTCGGGAAGGCGCCGAAGACCAGGGTCTCGGGAAGGCCTGTGAGACGGACAAAGTAGCTGTCCGCAGCGCTCAGAGTATTCTCCGTTCCCCAGGCTGTAAACTCCTTTTCGCCCAGGGCAAGCTTCAGTCCTCTGCTTGGATGGTGCAGGGTGCAGCGCTCGGGGATCATGCCTGCCTGGCCAACGCCGTGGGCATCGGGCTCGCAGGGTGCAGCTCCGAGCAGCACGCCGTCCCACTGCTCTTGTGCAGGGCCGACTTCAAGCCACAGGCCAAGACCCGGCAGGGCATGCACGTCCAGCCGGTAGTCGCAGGCAGGCAGCGTGTTCCTGCCGTGTATGCGGGCAATGGTCCGCGCACCAAGGCCTCTGCTGACAATGTCTGCACAAGCCAGGGGTGTGGGCAGGTCGCCGGACAGGTCGCTGGACGGACTCAGCACCACGGGCAGTGCGCCAGTCTGGCTTTTTCTGCGGGCCGCCTGGGCGGCCAGGGCTGCAAGGCTCAGACCCTGGCGAATGTCCTTTTGGGCCAGGGACGCTGCTGTGCCGGCAATGACCCAGGCGGACAGGCCGGGGTTGCAGACCTCCGGGATCAGGCTTGAGAGCGCCTGAGCGTCCGTGGTCCCGAACCAGAAGTGGGCCGAGCAGTCCGCGCCAAGGCGGGTGAACTCGGCAGCAAGGGTCCGGGCCAGGCCCGGATCCTCTTCCAGAAGTGTCAGCAGGATATGCGGCTTCTTGCTCATGCGCCCTCCTGTTCGCCTGCTGCAGAGGCACAGCCGGCAGCAGGCCCGCCGTCCTCTGCAGCCCCTGTCCCGAAGTCCATGACGAGCTCGCCCTCGCTGATGGCAAGACGCACGCAGTCCGGCGGGCAGAGATCGGCCATGTGGGTGAGGATGTTCTTTGCCAGCCTGGGCAGGATGGATCCGGCCAGCACATAGTCGATGTTGCGGGCGCCTGTCTCAGTTTCCGTGCAGCGTTCGGCCAGCCAGCCAGGCACGGTGTCGTCCCAGGTGCACTGCATGCCGCTGTTGGCGGCAAGGCGGCCGGCCAGGGTCTTCAGCTTGAGGCCGGCAATGGTCCTGAGCGCCTCGGGGGTGAGGTTCAGATAGGGGACAATGCGCATGCGGGCGAGCAGGGCCGGCTGGAAGTGGCTGGAGAGCAGGGGGCGCAGGGCCTGGGCCACCGTTTCCGTGTCCGGCATGTGTTCCGGATCCTCGCACATGGCCTGGGTTATGTCGGATCCCAAGTTGGAGGTGAGCAGGATGACGGTATTGCGGAAGCTGACCACCGTGCCTTCGCCGTCCGTGAGCATGCCCTTGTCAAAGACCTGGTAGAAGAGCTGCATGACATCGGGATGCGCCTTTTCCACCTCGTCCAGCAGCACCACGCTGTAGGGGCGCCTGCGCACGGCTTCGGTCAGAAGACCGCCTTCGCCATAGCCCACATAGCCTGGCGGGGAGCCGATGAGCCGGGAAACAGTATGCTTTTCCTGGAATTCGCTCATGTTGATGGTGACAATGGAATTCTCGTCGCCAAACAGGGCATCGGCCAGGGCCAGACCCGTTTCCGTCTTGCCGACGCCCGAGGGGCCCACCAGCAAAAAGACACCCATGGGCTGTGTCGGGGCATTGAGGCCGGCCTTGCTGGCCTGTATGCCTTCCACCACACTGTGCAGGGCCACATCCTGGCCGCGTATCCTTCTGGAGAGGGTGGCAAAGAGGTCGGCAATCTGGCCTGCCTGATCCCTGGCCACCTTGCCCACGGGCACGCCGGTCCAGTCCGAGACCACCTGGGCCACCACATCGCCGGTTACTTCCACGCTGACAAGAGGCGATCCGGCCTGCCGTTCCTGCAGGGCCTCGCGGGCTGCATGCAGCGCCTGCCTTGCTGCGGCAAGGGCCTCTTCCGTGGCCTCGGGCGTCTGTCCGTCCCCTTCTGCAGGACGAGGCGCTTCCGGGCCGGAACTGCTCTGCAGGCTTGTCAGGTGCGATCGTGCCTCGAGTACAGCTTCGGCCAGGGTTTTCTCCTCCTGCCAGCGGGCGAAAAGGGCGTCGGCTTCCTGTTGGGCGCTGGCGCGTTCGGCCTCTATGCGGGCGCACAGCTCCTCGTCCACGGGAGCGCCTTCCTGTCTGTCGCGGTCCAGGGCCGCAAGCTGACGGTCGCAGGCCTGCACACGGCGCTGGGCATCCTCCAGGGGACCGGGCTTGGCGGCCTGGGAGACCCGGACCCTGGCGCAGGCCGTATCCAGCAGGTCCACGGCCTTGTCCGGCAGAAAGCGCCCGGTAATGTAGCGGGCAGCAAAGTCGGCGGCTGCCTGCAGAGCCTCGTCGCGGACCAGAACATTGTGGGCCTTCTCGTAGCTTGCCCTGAGGCCGCGCAGAATGAGGGCCGTGGTTTCCACCGAGGGCTCATCCAGCTTCACAAGCTGGAAGCGCCGGGCCAGGGCCGGATCCTTTTCAAAATACTTCTTGTACTCCTTCCAGGTGGTGGCGGCACAGGTGCGGATTTCGCCGCGGGCCAGGGCAGGCTTCATGAGGTTGGCCGCATCCGAGCCGCCGGCACCGTTGCCTGCGCCCACGAGCAGATGCGCCTCGTCGATGAAGAGAATGATGGACTTGGTGGAGGACCTGATTTCGTCCAGCACACCCTTGAGCCTGCGCTCGAATTCGCCCTTGACCGAGGCACCGGCCTCCAGCAGGCCGATGTCCAGGCCGAGCAGGGTGGTGTCGCGCAGGGTGTCGGGCACGTCGCCCTGGCTGATGCGCAGGGCCAGGCCTTCCATGACGGCCGTCTTGCCTACACCGGGCTCGCCCACGAGAATGGGATTGTTCTTGCGGCGCCGGGCCAGGATGTCCACCATCTGGCGGATTTCCTGATCCCTGCCAAAGACAGGGTCAAGCTTGCCGGCCTTTGCCTTGGCAGTAAAATCCTCGCAGAAGCGGGCCAGGAAGCTTTCCTGGCCGGACTGCGGCGATCCTGCGGCCACGTCTGCGCCGGATGCCGCCTCGCCCTGATCCATGAGCTCGCAGCTGCCCTCTGTCAGTTCGGCAAAGTTGCGCTGCAGGGCCGTGGTATCAAGATCCTTCAGGAAGTGACTGTATTCGCCCTGGGCGTAGAAGCGGGGGCGCTTCAGGAAGGCGAGAAGCACGGCGCCGGAGCGCAGGGCCGTGCAGCTCAAGTCCACAGAGGCAACGAGCCAACCGGCTTCCAGGGCATCCTGCAGAGTGGGGGAGAAGACGGGGCGCCCGGTATTGCCAGAGCGCAGGGAGGCCAGGGTCCGCTGTATTTCCTGGCGCAGTCCCGCCACGTCCACGTGGGAGCGGGCAAGGAGGAGGCTCATGTCGCTTGCTGCCTCTTCCAGGCAGGCAAGGAAAAAGTGCTCGAAGGTCACCTCGTAGTGTTCGCGGGTGACGGTCAGGCCTGCTGCGCTGTGCAGGGCCTGGGTGCAGAAGCCGTTACATTTGTCGATTAGCCCCTTCATGTCGACGCCGATCATGCTTGCTCCTTAGAAATAGGCTGGAAGTGAGAACGCCGGTCTTTGGAAAAACGAAAGAAGGCTCAAGGAAAACGGAAAGGAACATAATGGGAAAGGAAAGCTCGGAAAGGGCCCCTGGCACAGGAGCGAGTCACAGGGGCGGCCTGCCTGCAGGCCGCCTCGGGAATCCGGGCAAGGGCTCGGGCGGATCATTCCCTGCTCTGCTGCCAGCGCCGACTCCGGAAAAAGGCCGTGCCGCGGGCACCGGCAGGAGTGCTGCCTGCCGCCTGGCCAAGCCAGGTGTCCTGACCGAGAACCTGACCGGGAACCTGTCTGCAACCTGTCTCTGTCTTGGGACTGGGGACAAGACAAGCACAGGCCTGTTCCGGACAGTCGAGGTGCAGGACAATGTCTGCCTCCAGGGGTTCGGTGCAGTAGAAATCCATGTTTTCCCTGATGCGCCCAAGGCCCGGAGGCCCAGAGAATCGGCGCATGGCTTCGGGAGTGAGCCTGTGCAGGTGGACGGCAATCCGGCCCGTGCAGTCCGCAATCTGCGAGCCAAGACTTGTGTTCTCTCCGAGACGCGCGTTGGCCAGGCCCAGCAGACAACGCTGATCTTTCGGTATGGCGGCAGAGCCTTCCGCACACTGCTCCACTGTGCAGGGCACGCCAAGAGAGCCGGAGAGAAAGGCCTGCAGGCCCGCGGCCGAACGCGGGTACTGGTTGAGCAGGCCGCAAAAAGGGGCAAGCTGCAGGGGCTTTAGGGGAATGGAGCGGACAAAGGGCGTACTGAGGCCGCCCAGGGCGAGCATCTTTTCGGCCAGCTCCAGATCCTGTTCTTCCAGGATGGCCTGCATGGGGCGGTAGCGAAACCAGCCTGCGTGCAGGAAATGCCCGAAGAAGGGGGCATTGACGAGATCCAGAAAATCGCGGCCTGCGCTCAAGTCCTCCCTAGCCTCGGCCAGAAGGTCTTCCACATAGAAGGTGGGCAGGGGCGAGGAGGCGCCATAGAGGCCCGGAATGCTCACGGTAAGCCGGAAGCGGGGGCCGTGCGCACGGGATGTGTCCCCTTCGTCTTCAGAGTCGTTCCTGTCTGCAGGCTCTGGCGTCCCAGTGCCGTCCGCGTCTTTGCTGCCCTCACGAACAGGGGCTTCGCGGGCCA
Source organism: uncultured Desulfovibrio sp. (assembly GCA_944327295.1). Taxonomy (GTDB): domain Bacteria; phylum Desulfobacterota; class Desulfovibrionia; order Desulfovibrionales; family Desulfovibrionaceae; genus Desulfovibrio. The sequence goes on from CALVHF010000003.1 coordinate 33,686, forward strand.
GTTCCTCCAGGCTTATGACATCCGAGGGCGGAAAGCCCAGGGAGAGATGGGGCCTGATGAGCAGCTCCTCGCGCACAAAGTCCGTGTAGCTCTTGTCGGGCGCAAAGAAGACGTGCAGCAGGCGTGTCACCTGGACAATGCTGAACTTCCAGGGTTCGGCAAAGAGCCTGCGCACAAGGGCATTGTTCCCGAGATCCGCTCCGTTCTCCGCTCCGGGGGCATTCATGGATGCGCCCCGGATCCTGTTGTGGAACCTGTCCAGAAACTTGTCCCTGTCCTCCGGGGCCTGACCGGTCACGTTGCCGCCGCGCATCACAAAAGAGCCCTCAGGCCCAGCATGGCTGGCCAGCGCAGATCCAGGCGGCCTGTGCTGTCGGCAATGTGCAGGCGGGTAAAGGTGTTGACGGCCGCGTAGCTTGCCAGAAAGCAGGAGAGCACGGTGCCAAAGACGTACATGTCGCCGTCTCCGGCAAAGTTTTCCCTCTTGAGGCGGATGAAGATGTCCTGACCGCGCAGAAGCTGGCCCTTGTGCAGGCGAGAGGCCGGCGTGACCTGCATCTCCTCTATGCCATCCACACGGCCTATATGAGCGGCCTGCAGGGCGCTGTCGCTGTTCTTGCCAAAGACATAGAGCTTGAGCAGGCTGCGCAGGTTTTCGGCCGAGGCCACGGAGAGGTAGTTCAGAAAGAGGTGCGAGAGCAGGCGCCAGAGGGTATTGCCGCCCAGGGGCGGCAGGGCTGCGGACGTGGGCTGGCGCAGGTTGACAAAGTCGGCCAGTTCCGGGGAGGAATCCGAGGCCTTGCAGATGTCGCCGGCATGCAGCCGTTCCGGCAAGCGGCCATTGGTGCAGAGCAGATCCAGGGAGAGGACTTCCTCGGCAGGGAGCATGTGGTCCCTGCCCACGGCGATATCCACCTGCAGGTCCTGGCCGTCCTGGGTCAGGTGCGTGGACAGGGCGTAGACGGGGTCCGGACTGCTGCTCGGATTGGCTGCCATGAAGAGGCGGTAGTCTCTGGGCGTGCTTTCGCCCTGGCGCAGGCCCGTGACCTTCTGCACGCTGTAGACCTGGAAGTGGCGCGGGGAAGTGCCCGAGGGACGCACGCGGTACTGATCCCTTGTGTGATCCAGGCGTATGGGCTCGCCGGCCATGGGAAAGATGTTGATGGCAGGACAGGCGAAGAGGCGCACATGCGCGCTTGAAAAGGCCGGGCAGTCGGCGGGCAGGTTGTCCACCTCGAGCTCCAGGGAGAAGGTGGTTCCTGTGCTTGAGCCAAGATTCAGGCCCGTGACGTCCATGAAGCAGAAGCGCTCGGGCAGGAGAAAGAATTCCTGAATGTACCTGAAACCCGGAAAGGACTGGGGCGGGTAGGGAAGCAGGGCATCGCTGCTGTCAAAGCCTGCCATGCGCAGACAGGAGGGGGAAAGGCCCCTTCGGTGACAAGGTGCAGGGAGCGGCAGTGCCGGCAGCAGATCATGAGTCGCGATGCTGCCTCGGGGTAGGAGCCTGCAAAATGAAGGCGCAGTGCGGAGAGGCCGAGAACGGAGAGGGGAATGTGGTTGAGGGTCGCCAGGGTGAAGGTAATGCGTCCCCGGCCGTGGTTTTTGTGTTCCAGACGAACGTCTGTCAGGCTCAAGGGGGCGAGCCGCACGCTGCTTGTGGTGGTGAAGCGGCAGACGCAGCCCTCAAGCTCCACGGAATGCAGTTCCGTGCCTGCGGGAATGGTCAGGCATTCGCGCAGGGCCCTGCGCGGCGTGAAGGCCATGATGGTGGCAGAGGGCAGGGGACGCAGGTAGTGCGGGGCGACCATGCCGAGGAGGGAGTGGATGATCTCGGGCAGCTCGTCATCAAGCTTTTCGTGAATCAGGGCCGAAAGATAGGCTGTGCCCTCGAGCAGGCGTTCCACATCGGGATCGCTGCCTTCGCCGGCCAGCATGGGGGCGAGGGCAGGATGGCTGCGGGCAAAGGACTTGCCCCGTTCGCGCAGCTGGTTGAGTTCACGCTGATAGTAGTCGGAGATCATGCGTACCCTTTGATGTCAATGCGTCCGTCCGGCAGAAGGATGGTCTCGAAGAGCACAGGCAGGAGCGTGCCCTCGTTGTCCATCTTGGCAGAGAGGGAAAAGGCCAGGGTGAAGGCCGTGCCGGCAGAGGGCTCGTGACGGACCTGCACATCCTGGAGTCTGGGTTCATAGCGGCTGATGACCCCTTCGATGAGGGCTTCAATAGCATGAACATCCTCGCCGCCGTGCAGTCTCGTAAAGTTGGTAATGTCCGGAAGACCGAGATCCGGGGCAATGGAGGCACTGCCCTGGCGGGTGTTGAGCAGGCGGCCGAGATAGGAGCCTATGGAGTCTATCTGTTCCGTGAGCGCGTCCCTGGGCTGCCTGCCGGGACGTTCGGCATTAATGATGCGTTCGAGAAGACGGCCCTGCATGGAAGCCCTCCTGGGAAGACAGGCCCTGACAAAGGGAACAGGAACTGCCAGACAGCGTACACGGGAAGGGCAGGTTCCTGCCATTGTGCCTCAAGGGGCCAGCGCTCCTGAGGCATGCCGGTCGGAACCTGCCTGATATCCGCGGAACGGGGAACTACTTGTTCCAGTCGTCCACGTATTCGATGTTGCCGTCGTTATACGTCCAGGTGATCTTGGAATAGGTGAAGGACACCTCTTCCATGTCCGTGTAGGGCTTGTTCTCGGGCAGGAAGGTCAGCGGGGTCTGCTTGTGCATGGAGACCACGATGGCATCCTCGAGCTTGATGGTGAAGTACTTTTCCTCGGCGCCATCGGCATTGATGCGGTAGTGATCCAGGGTCACGGTGCAATGTTCGCCGGTGCAGCAGGCCTTGTAGAGCTTGGGGCTTGCCTGATCCAGATGCTTGGTCACGGTCAGGGGATGGTGAATGCGCTGGCCCGTGGGCAGGCCGGTGTGGGTATCCTTGGGGATTTCCACCCTGTGGTCCACGGCAAAGACGACCACCTTGTCCTTCTTGTCGCCGCCTTGGGCGCAATCGCCCTTGATTTCGCCCTGATCCTTGCCTTCGATGGCCATGTAAGCGGTAAGAGCCATACTGTCTCCTTACAATTAAGATAGAGATACTAACGAGAGAGGGGGAATGTGCCTGTCCCGGAACAACCGGGCAGGAGCGAGGTGAGTCTTGAGCGGGTGAGCCCTGGAGGACAGGTGCGCCTGTCTGGCAAACCCGGGACTCCGGGGCAGGTGTTCCTGCCCCGGAAGGGGTAAAGGTTCTATTTCTTGTCCAGCTTGCCGACAAGGGACAGGGTGAAGCTGGCCCCCATGTACTTGAAGTGCGGCCTGGCAAGAATGTCCACGCTGTACCAGCCGGGTTCGCCGGGCACGTCGTTGACGACCACGCTGGCCATGCGCAGGGGACGCTTGCTGCGGGTCACGGGGTCGGGATTGTCCATTTCCGTGACATACTGGCTGATCCACTTGTTGAGCTCGCGGTCGAGGTCGGCGCGTTCCTTCCAGGTGCCGATATTTTCTCTCTGAATGACCTTGATGTAGTGGGCAAGCCTGTTCATGATCATCATGTAGGGCAGCTGGGTGGAGAGCCTATAGTTGAGTTCGGCTTCCTTGCCTTCGGGGGTGTTGGCAAAGACCTTGGCCTTCTGGCAGGAGTTGGCGGAGAAGAAGGCCGCATTGTCGGCCCCCTTGCGCATGGTCAGGGCTATGAACCCTTCCTCTGCCAGTTCGTATTCGCGGCGTTCGGAGATGAGCACTTCGGTGGGAATCTTGGTCTGAATCTGGCCCATGGCCTCGAAGTTGTAGACAGGCAGGTTTTCCACAGCGCCGCCGCCCTGGGGGCCGATGATGTTGGCACACCAGCGGTACTTGGCAAAGCTGTCCGTCAGGCGACTGGCCAGAGCAAAGGAGGTATTGCCCCAGCAGAAGTCGTCGTTGCTCGAGGCCTCTTCCTCGAAGACAAAGCTTCTGGCCGGCACGGTATCCTGGCCGTAGGGCACGCGCAGCAGGAAGCGCGGCAGGGTCAGTCCCACATAGCGGGCGTTTTCGCTTTCGCGGAAGGAACGCCACTTGGTGTACTGCGGCATCTCGAAGATGGACTTGAGATCCTTGAGATTGGGCAGATCTTCCCAGCTGTCTATGCCGAAAAAGTCCCTGCCTGCGGCCGCAATGAAGGGGGCGTGGGACATGGCCGCCACGCTGCCCATGTACTGCAGAAGGGACATGTCCTGGGTACCGGGACCGAACTCGTAGTTGCCCACGATGACGCCCACGGGCTGGCCGCCGAACTGGCCGTATTCGGCCGTGTAGACATGCTTGTAGAGACCGGAACGGGTGACCTCCGGAGCATCCTCAAAGTCGTCGAGCAGGTCCTGCTTGGAGGCATTGAGGAATTCAATCTTGATATTCTGGCGGAAATCCGTGCGATCCACCAGGAATTTCAGGCCGCGCCAGGCACTTTCCATCTTCTGGAAGTCCTGGTTGTGCATGATGGCATTCACCTGGGCCGAGAGACGGCTGTCCAGGTCGGCCAGCATCCTGTCCACCAGGGCCGGGGAAACCTTGGTGCCCGTGTCCGTGCCCACCAGTTCCTTCAGAAAGGCACGCAGCCCGGTACGGGTGGCTGAAAAACCCTCGTCGCCGGGTTTGAGCTTTGTGGCTTCCACTATTTCATCCAGGAGACTCAAGGTCGCTGCCTGGACCTGGCCGGAGGCTTGTGCTTGTTCCAGTTCACTCATGGAGCATCCTCGCTATCATAAATATATCGATATGACTGTCGGGTATCTGCTTTCAGCGGACAGCAGGGGAGGATGTCCCGTGCTGCAGGCGTCCGCGGCACAAGGGTTACTTGTCGTCGAGATCCAGCTCCTTGAGCAGGGCCTCGCGTGCGGCCTCGTCCGTCACCATTTCCTGCACCTTGCGGCGGAAATCGGGTACGTTGGCAAGAGGTCCCTTGAGTGCCTTGAGGGCCTCGCGCAGTTCGAGCAGCTTGGCCAGTTCTGGCACCTGCGCTGCCACGGCATCAGGCGAAAAGTCGTTGATCTGGTTGAACTTCAGATTGACAGCCATCTGCGCATCGGGATCCTCGGCAAGCTTGTTCGGCACATTGAGTGTCAGGGAAAGGCCCTGTGCCTTCATGACATCGTTGAAATTGTCCTTGTCCACGGACACGGGAGCCCTGTCCTCGACGGCGCGATCGTCCTGACGCAAGGTAAAGTCGCCAAGAACCATGAGCTTGAGAGGCAGTTCGACCTCTTCCTGGGCATTGCCCGTAGCCGGACGGTAGACAATATTGACACGCTCCTTGGGAGCAACGGAACCTTCTTGGGCCATACATATCTCCTGGCAGAGGGGACAGGCTCTCTCTGCACTTTGGTTTGGTGGCTGTGTTTTGTGCTTTGGCGAGACTCTTGGCAAAAGACGGGCCCATCCGATCATGCCTCTCTGATAGGCAAAGAAAGGCAGGCTGTTACAAGAAAAAACTTCTGGCTCAGAGTACTCTCAAGCCAAAGCAAGAGTCAATGCCCTCTGTGCAGACGGAACACAAATTCTCCGCTGCAAAGCGGGGCAGCGACCGCGGGGTTCCCACAAGACGAAGCACCATGAAAATTCTTGTGACATGTTCAGGAAAAAGAAGCGAAGAAGAGAGCGTTGCAGCATCCGGAGCGTCTGATCCCGAACCGTTTTTCCGTGCACTTTTGCCGATCGGGGTGTGTACAGGAGCTGTGGTATCGCCTGTGGACTGTCCTCCCGTTTTCCGTGTCGCAGTGTGCCTTGTCTTGGGGAGGGAGCTGCTGCAAGGATCCTGTCTTGAAAGAAGAGGCGCGCCTGTGCTAGGCTTTATCCATGTCTTAGGGGTACACAGGCCTTCGGCAGACCGTTTTTGCCCTGTTGCGAGCGGCCCTCCTGGAGAGCCGGCCTGGACAAGGGAGCGGGAGACGGGCAGCCGTGCCGGCCTGAAGTCGCAGGAACTGCGTAATTTTCTGCAAGCCTTAAGGGAGCATCCTTTGAACGATACCATAGACGATCTGACCGTTGCCTATGAAGATGACAATGGGCACCTTATTATCAAGGAACTGGACAAGGTGGTCCTCACGCGTGGCGCATGGACGACAATTCTCTTCCGCTATCAGGAATGGCGCCCCGATCGTGACGACTACGGCCCGGACAAATATACCCTGCGCCGCTACAAGAAATCTGCAGGCACCTACAGGCCTCAGTCCAAGTTTACCATCTCAAGCCCCGATCAGGCGCGCAAGATCATTGATGCCTTGAACGGCTGGCTTGGCGAAGCGGAAGAAAAGTAAGGCCAGGTACAGGCCTTTCGGTCAGGCTGCAGGGAAGGGCGATCCCCATCGCTGCCTCTTCGTTCTGATCGTGTGCAGGAAGCACAAAAAAAGACGTCCGGGAAGAGTTCGTCCCGGGCGTCTTGCCGTCTTTTTCAGACTGTCTCCTGGTTTCCGATGTCCTGTGAGACCTGGAGGGGTGTCAGAAAACGCCGTGCTCGTGGAGAATGAGCAGGGCAATGAGGAAGAGCGCACAGGAGCCGGCCACGCCGCTCCAGCGCCGGACCCTGTCGATGCGCCCTATGCACGCGCCCACGAACATGCCGAGAAAGCTTATGCCGGCACAGACAATGCCTATGACAATGGAAGGAAGGACAATGGGCTGGGCGAGCAGGGCAAAGGAAAAGCCCACGGCCAGGGCATCAATGCTTGTGGCCACGGCCAGAAGCAGGATGGTCCAGCCGGAAGTGGGATCGGTCGGGGTGTCTTCTTCGCCCTCCTTCTCGCAGAGCGTTTCATAGAGCAGCTTTGCCCCCACAAAGACGAGCAGGAGACAGGCAATCCAGTGATCCCACTGTTCAATGAGATGGCGGACACTGTTGCCCAGAAGCCAGCCTGTAAGCGGCATCAGGGCCTGAAAGACGCCGAAGGCAAGGGACATGCGCAGATACTGGGGAAGAGTCGGGCGCTTAAGCGTCACGCCTGTGGAGACGGAAACGGCCAGGGCATCCATGGACAGGGCGACGGCCAGAGCCATGAGCTCGAGAAAGAACATGCGGAAACCTCCTGGGATGAAGCAGGGCTCGGGGAAGACACTCCCGAGACAAAAAGGACAAAGGGGAGAGGCAGTATAGGCACAAGGTCTTCTCTTTTCAAGCAATTCAGCACACTTGATTTGTGGGCACCGGGCTGGAAGGCAGGGAATAGCTCCAATCAAAGAATTTGTACCTAAAAAAGGCAGGGCTGCAGCAAAAAAGGGCAGGAAAAAGCAGGACAGGACGCAAGGCTTTGGCCTGCATGCAGCCGTTTTCGGAAGGAAGTGTTTAGCAATTATCCACTTTTCCCCGGAGCCTGCCTGGTCTGTAGAAAAAATATGCACATGCCTTTCTTAAGGAAACGTGGAGCTGTTTCCACGGGACAGGGAAGGATCTCCTGGCTTTACAACGAGAAAAGTCATATGTTGTTTGAAGATCTGCGTGAACTCTATTGCATGTCTGGATGCAGCAAACGGTGAAGACGTGAAGTGCATTCTTGTATACTGTAAAAAACTTCTGAATACATGGAGAAAGGGGGCTTTCGTCCCCAAGGCAGGAGCGAATGCACAAGAGGCGCCTTGACGCAGCAGGGAAGTCGTGCAAGAAAGGCTGCCCGGAGTTCAGGTAGCTCCCCCGTGCGTCTCCAGGGCAGGAGTTCATGGCATGCTTTGTGCATAAAAAGGGTTGTGTTCAAAGATTTTGACGCATTTCATGCCGGATGCGGCGCATGCCCCTAAAGAAGCTCCGTGTCCGATCCGAAAAGAAAGACAGGGATGTCCCGGCAGACTCCTGTACGGCCCGGCACATCAGTGCAGGAGCGCCTTGCCCCAGTCTGCCCGTTTCGTCTCGATTTTGTCTGTGTCCTTTCCCTGTGAGTTCTTCTTCGCAAGATCCTCGAGGATGTCTTCATGCGTTTTCCCTTTCTCCCTCTCATATTTCTGTGCTCAGTGCTCTGCGTGGCGGAAAGCCGGGCTGGAGAGGCTGCCCTGCAGGATTCCCGGGCCATGCAATCTGTCAGCGGAGAGGACTGCTCCCGGATGCAGATGCATGATCGCAGGCAGGGAAGAGCGCCTGCCGAAGAGGACGTCGCCTGCAACTGGATGGTTCTCTACGAGTCCATTGACAATCTTCCCGAGGAACAGCGGATCAAGGCCGCGGCCATTGTGAACGACAGCCTGCCCAGGCTGCAGGAGCTCGATGGACGCATTCTCGGCAAGGTCGACGAGCTGCAGTCGCTGACCTTTTCCGACAATGCGGATCCCCAGGCCCTGCCCAAGCTGGGGCTGGATTTGCAGCGTCTGCGCCGGGAACTGCTGGAGGCGCTTGCGGCCGTGAATCTCCGCCTGCAGCAGGAGGTGGGCCTGGAGCTTCTGGACACCAGGGGCCGCGGCTGCCAGTCCATGCGCCTGAGTTCCCCCAGTCCGAGTGAGACTTCCGCGCCCTGAGCCCGAATCGCCTTGTCCTTTGTCTCGCGTTGTTGCAAGAAAATGAAAAGGTCCTGTCAGAACAAGAGCTGTCTGTCAGGACCTTTTCATTTTCTTGGTACGGAAAGGCGGCTTAGGCTTCGTAGAAGGCCTTGTAGGTCTCGTAGGCCGAGTAGATGTCCGCCACGCTGGAAAGTTCAAAGGGGCTGTGCATGCTCAGCAGGGCAGGACCGCAGTCAATGACGTTCATGCCCCAGGCAGCCAGGAAGAGGGCCACTGTGCCGCCGCCGCCGTGATCCACGCGGCCGAGCTCGCCGGCCTGCCAGGGGATGTTGCGGCGGTTGAGGATGCCGCGCAGTTCGGCAAAGAATTCGGCATGGGCCTCGCTTGAGCCGTACTTGCCGCCGGATCCGCCGTACTTTTCAAAGCAGGCGCCAAAGCCCAGGGCTGCGGCATTGTTCTTTTCGTGGGCCTCCTGGTAGTCCGGATCCAGGCCGGCCGTCACGTCCGCGGACAGGGCCTTGCTGGCAAGATGCACATGGCGCAGGGGCGTGGAGGGTTCCTGGGCCTGCAGGACGTCTTCCAGGCAGTAGGAGAAGAAGCGGGACGAGGCGCCCGTGGCACCGTCGGAACCGATTTCCTCCTTGTCCCAGATGATGAGGGCGCAATTGGAGCCTTCACCTTCCGCCATGTCGCACAGGGCCCTGAGGCCCGTGTAGACGCAGATGCGGTCGTCCTGGCCGTAGCCGCCGACAAGGGAGCGGTCCAGGCCCACATAGGAGGCACGGCCTGCCGGAACGACCTGGAGCTCGGCGCTGATGAAGTCTTCCTCGCGCACGTTGTAGCGCTCGAAGAGCAGGTCCAGGATGGCGGATTTCACGGGCTCGGGGCAGCTGCCCCCTTCCTCGTCCCCGTTCTGCTGTTCCTTTGGCCTGTTGCCCAGGATGATGTTGAGCTTTTCGCCCTCAAAGGCTTCCTTCACGGTCTGGGTGACCTGCTTCTGGGCCAGATGCGGGAGCAGGTCCTCGATGGCGAAGACGGGATCGCCCGGCTCTTCGCCGAGGCAGACGGGCACAACCGTGCCGTCGTCCCTGGCAATGATGCCGTGCAGGGCCAGGGGTCTTGCCAGCCACTGATACTTGCGCAGGCCTCCGTAATAGTGGGTCTTGGCCTGGGCAAAGCCTGCCTGCTCCACAATGGGGTGCTGCTTGAAGTCGAGCCTCGGGCAGTCGCCGTGGGCGGCAATGATGTGCACACCCTGGCTCAAGGGGCGGGAACCCCGGCGCAGGGCAAAGAGGGCCTTGCCGCGCAGGGTGGTCACATAGTTCCTGTCTGCAGGATTGCTGCCAAAGCCGTGTTCCTTCAGGACACGTTCGCAATAGGCTATGGTCTCGCGCTCGGTCTTGCAGCGGGAAAGAAAGTCGATGTAGTCGTCACAGAAGCCGTGCATTTTTGCGCGCACGGCTTCGTCCTTGTAGACAGTCCAGGCATTTTTTGCCGTGTAGGCTGCCGAAGAGGTCTGTTCCTTGGGCATGAGTTCTCCGTAAAAAACGTAGAGTCTGTGAAAGCCAGAGTATGATATGTCCGAATGATGCTTCGTTGCTGATTCGGGATGCACCTGTCTTTATTGGGCCTGCAGCACCGTGCGCACGAGCCGGACAACGAGCTCAAAGTCCTCCTCGTTCAGGGTGCGAGGGTCCAGACAGAAGGCATCCTGTTCGATCCTGCCGAGCAGGATGGGGCTTGTTGCCAGCAGGCGCTGCCTGAGTTCTTCAGCCGAGCAGGACACGGGCCTGAGAACAACAAGGGTGGTTGGCAGAGGGTACTCCGGAAAGGCGCCGCCGCCCGTGCGGGAGCTGTCGGCCCGAAGGCTCAGGTCGCACAGCCCCTGGCAGGCGGATGCAAGCTTGTCGGCAAGCCTCTGGGCCCGTCCGGCAAGTTCTTCGGCAGGCATGAGAATCTGCCGCAGGGTAGGAATGCCCTGTTCGGCCTTCTGCGGATCCAGGTAGAGTCGCAGGGTGGCTTCCAGGGCTGCATAGACAAGCTTGTCGCAGCGCAGGGCCCGCAGCAGGGGATTTGTGCGCAGTCGTGCGACAAGCTCCCTTTTGCCAACGATGATACCTGCCTGGGGACCGCCCAGGAGCTTGTCGCCGGAGAAGAGGACAAGATCGCTGCCGTCGGCCACGGACTGCTGCACGGTGGGTTCATGAGGCAGCCCCGACCGTTCAAGGTCCACAAGGCTGCCCGATCCCAGATCATTGATGAGAAGAAGAGTATGATCGTGTGCAATTTTGGCAAGATCCCTGGTCGGCACGGCCTTATGGAAGCCTATGATGCGGAAGTTGGAGGTATGCACGCGCACAATGGCTCCGGTCTTCTCGCAGATGGCCCGCTCGTAGTCCTCGGCATGGGTTCTGTTGGTGGCCCCCACTTCCCGCAGGTGCACGCCCGTGGCTTCCATGACATCGGGAATGCGGAAGCTGCCGCCAATTTCTACAAGTTCGCCGCGGGAGATGATGGCTTCGCGGTTCTTGCAGAAGGTGTCCAGCACAAGCAGCACGGCGGCCGCATTGTTGTTGACCACAAGGCCGTCCTCGGCGCCCGTGAGGATCTGCAAAAGGCGGCTCACCAGGGCATTGCGGCTGCCCTGCCGCCCGTAGTCTCGTCGAATTCCAGGGTGGTGTTGCCCGAGGCAGCCCGAAGCAGGGCGTCCTGTGCCTCCTTGGCCAGCAGGGAGCGGCCTGTATTGGTATGGATGATGACGCCTGTGCCGTTGCAGACAGGCCGCAGCCTGGGCTGCACGACACGGCAGACAAAGGCCAGCATGTGCGCGAGGCGCACGTCCAGGCCAAGCTCACTGGCCGAGTTGAGGGCACCTGAACGAATGTCTTGTCGGATTCTGTTCCAGTAGGCGGCAAGGGCCTCGCGGACAAGAAGGTGCGGAGCGTGAACGAGCTCCTGGCAGGGGCGGGTGCTGTCGGCTGCGGCCTGTCTGGCAGCAGCCTCGACAGCGGAGAGGCAGCGGTCCATGGAGGGAATGGCCCGGAACAGGGACTGGAAATCGGACATGTCAGGCTCGTTTTTTTTGAAGACAGGGGCTTTGCACTCAAGGGCTGGATGCGTCCCTTCTGCTCAGGGACAGGAGAAAGGCGTCGCGGACAGCTCTCATGGATGGAGGCAGCGGGGCCACAGGGCAAAGAATTCGGCCAGAAGATAGAGGGAACCTGTGACAAGAACGGGGTGTTCGGCAGCAGAGCTTGTGGCAGACGCGGCGTTCTCCTGTTCCAGGGCTGCAAAGGCGTCCTGCAGGGTGGCATGGGTCATTGTGCGCGCGATCCCGAGAGCCTCAAGCCTGCGGGCTATTGTTGCCGGCTGTTCGGCCCGTTCGCCCGGAAGCTGCGGGATGTGAAAGGGTATGTCCGGCAGGCTCTCCACAAGCATGCCAAGGGCTGTGCTCCAGTTCTTGTCCGAGAGGCAGGAATAGACCACGGCGCGGGGCATGGGCACTTCGCGGCTGTTCAGGGCGCGGACGAGCGACTGCATGCCGTGGGGGTTGTGGGCTCCGTCCAGGAGGCAGCAAGTCCTGTGTCTGTCAGTGTCAGAAGCCTTCACAAGCTGCAGCCGGCCGGGCAGAAAGGCAGAGGCAAGGCCACAGGCTATGCGCTCTTCCTGCGGCTCAAGGCCAAGCTTCGGGGCAAGCATTCGGAAGGCCTGCAGGGCAGTGCCCGCATTGATGCGCTGATGGCTGCCGCGCAGTCCAAGACGTGCGTGCTCAGGGCAGGGCTTGGCCAGCATGAAGGGAGCTTTGTATGCAGCAGCCCGTTCCTGCAGGCAGTGCAGGGCCTGCGGAAACTGCGGCGCCGAGATGACCGGTGCCGCCGAGCGGATGGCATGGGCCTTTTCACGGGCAATGGAAGCCAGATCCGGTCCCAGAATCCGTGTGTGATCCAGGGCAATGGGTGCATAGACCACGCAGTCGCAGGCAAGGGCCGTGGTGGCATCGTATCTGGCACCCAAGCCGGCCTCCAGCACGGCACAGTCCACCTTCTGTTTGGCAAAGACAGCGGCTGCCGTGACGGTCAGAAGCTCGAAATAGGTCAGATCCCGGCAGATTTTCAGCGCCCGGGCTGCGGGTTCCAGCCACTCGTCAATGTTCGTCCACTGTCCGTCAATCTGAATGCGTTCTGCTGGCGAGACGAAGTGGGGCGAGGTATAGAGGCCGGTGCGCAGGCCGTGTGCCTGCAGGAGCGCGGCCAGAAAGGTGGCCGTGGATCCCTTGCCATTGGTGCCCACGACCTGGATGACGGGGTAGGGGGGACGCTCCAGATGCAGGGCCCTGAGGACCTGTGTCATGCGGCCAAGGGAGAGGTCCATGTGGAAGAAGTTGAGATCGTCAAGATAGCGCAGAAAGTCGTCTGCAGAGGAGAAGGTCTGGGACATGGGGCAGGGGGAAACGTTTGAAGTGGTAAAGGGAACAGGGGACGCTGTGACTGTGCTCGGCCGTGTGCGGCAGGGCTCAAGGAGTATCACAAAGCGCAGAAATGGAAAGCTGTCAGGAAAGGGCATAAATTCATAAGATTTTTCAGGCAATTGCCTGGGCATTGACCAGTGCTTTTCAGACAGGGATGTCTTCGGGGGCAGGCTATGTGCCTGCCGGTCACGCCATTTTCACACAAAAGCCTTGACAGGGAGAAGACAATGACAGACACTAGCTCTCCAGATCAGCCGGACGCTCGGTCAGAGCCGATCGAAAACGGCCGGATCGCAGGAGTGCCGCGCCCGTAGCTCAGTTGGACAGAGCAGGAGCCTTCTAAGCTCTTGGTCGGGGGTTCGAATCCCTCCGGGCGCACCAAGTGTGCCCTGCCGACATGCCCTCTGCAAAAGGGCCGGCAGGAGCCTGCAAAAGACAGGAAGACAGAGAAGCGATGGCCAGGTCGTGGCCGGTCGCTGCAGATAGCAAGGCCTCATCCAGATTCAGTCTGGATGAGGCCTTCACATATTTTGGCAGGTCGATCGGAAAAATTCGGAACCTGCCTTGTCGTCACTGTGCTATGCGGGCACTTTTTTCCAGCGTGAGCAGGAAGACAGCCATCATGATGAAGGCGCAGCCGAACCAGCCAATAAGCGAGAAGTTTTCGTCAAAGAACAGCCAGACCCAGAAGGTGCCAAGGACAGGCTCTATGTTGCCTATGACTGCGGACTGCACCTGGCTTATGCGCTTGAGGCTCAGCCCCAGGGCAATATAGGCCAGAAAGTTGGTGAAGACGCTCATGCCCACAAGCTGGGCCCAGACATAGAGGGAGTAGCCTGTCTCCAGAGGCAGGGAAAAGGGCAGGAGAAAGGTGGCAGAGCCGAGAAAGGCATAGGTGTAGATGGTCTGCACCCTGTATTTGCGCACAAACCAGAAGGTGTAGGGGAAGTAGGCCGCGTAGCCGAAGCCTGAGGCCAGGCCACAGACTATGCCCACGGTGGAAAAGGACTGGGAATGGCTGCCGCCGGAGAGGCTGACAAGGATGACACCGAGCAGGGCTATGGCTATGGCGCAAAGCTTGGTTTTGGAGATGCCCTCATGGAAGAGGAGTCTTGAGAGGATGGCCACCCAGGCCGGAGCCGTGTAGAGCAGCACCACGGCCGTGGCACCACCGCTCTTGTCAATGGAGACCTGGAAGCTGCCGAACATGAGGGCTCCCACGATGCCGCCAATCGCAAACATGAGAAGGCCGTCCCTGAAGGGAACGCGCAGGCATCCGGTTGCAGCCGCGTAGGCGGCAAAGCACAGGCCGCCGAAGAGCGGGCGCCAGAAGGCAGTGGCAAGGGGCGTGACCCCGCAGTCAAAGAGTTCTCGGGAAAAGGGTGTGATGAGAGACCACAGGGCAGCGGCCAGGGCTGCGTAGAAAAAGCCCAGAATAAGCGAATGATGCGTGGGCTGCATCTGGGTGGCAGATATGGTGGACATGGTGCTTTGGATGGGAGGGAAAAAGAATCGTGTCGTATCAGACGAGACGGGTTTCCAGGTTGCGGGCGCAGGCAAAGCGGACAAGAGTCTCTGCAGCCTTTTCCATGGCCATTTCAAGAGGCTCTCTGCCCGAAAAGCCGTAGAGAACGGTGCAGACCGAGGTAGCTTCCAGGGTGATGCAGGCACGCTGGGAATCACTGACAGGAGTACCGAAGGGGCCGTCCGCATCGCTCAGCAGGGGCATGTTGTGCAGAGGGATGGAACCCTTGCCCAGCCCCTGGTAGCTTTCCCCTTCTGCACCTAGGCGCAGGACAATGTCTCCGCAAATATGGGCGCAGTCGTAGCTGCCAAGGGAAAAGCCCGTTTCCAGGGAAAGGACATTGCAGCTGTCTACCACAGAGTTGATCTGATAGAGTTCTTTGCCCTGACGCACACGGCGGTACAGGGCCTCCGAGGAGACACGCCAGCGACCGGGATCCATGCCAAAGGCTTTGAAGGCGCAACGGGCCTCGGAAATGCCGGGCATGTCTGTGAGAGGCTTCTCGGCAAGGGTTGCAGCAAGCTCGGGGGCCAGCGTGTCCCGGTACTGGGTCCACAGTTCCTGACACGAGTCTGTCACAGCGACTTCATAGAAGAGGCAGCCCAGCGAGGTAGCAGGCCAGAGCTGCAGGATCCGGGGATCTATGGAGATGGCGGGCACGGACATGGCGACGATTCCTTGGTGAAGAAGGGACGGTTTCGATCCCTGAAAAGAGACGGACAGGCAATCCAGGGAAGATTGGCCGGAGGGCGAGAGTACGCATATGCCTCATCTCCTGCAAGGGGCAGGCACAGGCTGCAGAAACAGGGAAGGCTCTGCGGAGAGGCCTGGGTGTTTTTTGTGACAGGATCACGAATCTCGTGGCCTGCTATATTTTCTGCTTTAGCAGGTGGAAAAATGCTTTGCAACTGAATATCAATATCAGAATATGATATGTGAACGCAAAGAATCAAATATCTTTAGAAGAAGAAAATTGGCAAGTCTTTAATCGAAAATTGAACAGACCTGTTTATGAGAGACATGATGTCATTGCTTGAATATATGAAATTAAAAACGTTATATTAAAGATAATATGAGAGTATAAGTAGAAAAAATCAAGAGGTGTGAAACCGGGTAAAAAATTTGTATTCATGCAAAACACTTGACAAATTAGTGATAATATGGTGGCTATATATAAATGCACTATTTGCCAATAAATTGTGCCAAAGGAGGAGAATATTGTGCCTAACGCAGATATTATGCAGCAAGCTTTGGAAATAGCCCGTGCCCAGGCAGGCGTTCGCGCCATGACGGCCGCCGAGGTGGCAGCCTATGTCAGCGAACTGGCCCAGACACTGGAAAATGCTATGTGTCCTGAAGAAGCCAAGCAGACACCTGCCGTCGACCCCAAGAATTCCATCGGTGAATCCTATGTCACCTGCCTTGAGTGCGGAAAGAAGTTCAAGGTGATGGGCAACCGCCACCTCAAGACGCATGGACTGACAGCCAAGGAATACAAGGCCAAGTGGGGCCTCAAGAAGGGCGTCTCCTTGGCGGCCAAGTCGCTTGTCCGTATGCGCCGCAAGAAGATGCAGGACATGCGTCTGTGGGAACGCAAGGGGACAAAGTAACAGGACTTCAGGACAACGGACACTGGAGAAGAGTGAAGAAGACTCTTTTTTGTACAGTTTTGCAAACTGTTACCCACTGTATTGGAAACATTTCGATACAGTGGGATTTTTTATACATGAAGAGCGTGCTGCACAGTGCTGTGGCGACGCGGAGGAAACGGACAGAAAGCAAAGGGCGTGAAAGCTTTTCCTGTACAATGCATGGACAGGGGCCGGACACAAGCCCGTCTCCTGATCCGGGCAGTTTGGGGACAGGAGACGGGCCAGGCACGAACGGAGGGCAGGAGTGGCCTGTTCCGGAACATCAGAAGACTTTGAAAAAAAGTATTTTTGGGGATGCAATGAGAGACAGGATACATTTTTAAAGAGGGAAGTTGCATGAAATGACACTTCTTGTTTGCCAAAAATGCAAGAGAAAAAACATGAAAAATGGCAAACATGAGAGAGAAGAGAAGACATGTTTGGTTGAAAAGAGCGTCAGTGGAACTGGCAGCCTGTTCGGAGCTTCACTGGAATAAAAATTTTTACAGGCATATTGTAACAGGTTACAGCTAAAAAAAGAAAAAATGCTGTTACAAAGGCAAAAAAATTGTACCAGATGTGTTGACAATGAAAATGAAGTTCAATTACATAGGACGCAAGGAAATTCGGCCCGTGCATACGGTCCTTGTCTGCATATCGGACATGCTGTCCTGCACAAGGCTGAAGCGAGACCGGCAGCCAGGGGCAGATGTCTGCATCTGAACCTCTCCCGGAGCCTTTTTCAGACCCCGGAATTTGCAAGCGGACAAGCGAGCAGTGTCCTGATTGAGCACTGATGTCGTATCACAAGCCTGTGCTGCCTTTATTGCATGGGGCAGGGAGCAAGGCTCCTGGCATCCTAAGAGAAACCCGGCTGGCGAGGAGGCTCCAGGGGCTGATATCAGCGAGACATCAAGGGAAGGCGGCATCGAATTTTACCTATGTCAGGCACAGTGTGCTTGTGTGCTGACACAAATGCTTTTCAGTCATAAAAACGGCGGTCCGCAATACTGACAGATCTGCAGGAACAATTATAACTGGAAAGAAAATCCGTTGAGTTTTCATTTTTTTTTGGGAATATGCGCGCGTACGAATCAAAATCAAATTCTAATTTCTTTTTTGCTTTCAGTGTTTACCTGAAGCGGAAAATACAAGGGAGGATTTATGGCGACTGAATGCTGCTGCCAGAGCGAAGAAGCCAGAAAAACTGGGGAGGACACCTTTACTGCACCGGCGTCAACCCATGGCGGCAATCTTCGCATAGCCCTGGCCGGTAACCCGAACTGCGGCAAGACCACGCTGTTCAATACCTACACCGGCGCCCGTCAGCATGTGGGCAACTATCCCGGTGTCACCGTGGACCGCAAGGAAGGGCCCATGACTGTCAACGGCAGGGACATTACCCTGGTTGACATCCCCGGTACCTATTCGCTCACGGCCTATTCGCAGGAAGAACTGGTCGCCCGCAGCGAACTCTCCTTCGGCATGGTCGATGCCGTCATCGACATCGCCGATGCGTCGGCGCTGCAGCGCAGCATGCTGCTGACCGTGCAGATCATGGAAATGGGCATGCCCGTGGTTCTCGCCTGCAACATGATGGACGAAGCCCGCAAGGCCGGCGTGCACATCAACATGAAGAAGCTCTCCCAGAAGCTGGGTGTGCCCTGCATGCCTCTGGTTGCCCGCACGGGCGAAGGCGCCAGGGAAATCATGCAGCAGGCCCTGAAGCTGGGCGACAAGGGTCGTCAGGAACCGCTGCGCCTTTCCTATGGTGCGGAAATTGATGCTGCCCTGGCTCCCCTGGAAAAGCGCCTCACCGAAGAGAATGTGCTCACCAACCTGTACCACCCCCACTGGACGGCCATCAAGCTGCTCGAGGGCGACCAAGAAGTGATCAAGACCTTCCGCGAGACCCATGGCGACATAGCCGAGGAAATCCTTGAGCACTGTGCTGCCACGGCCAAGCAGGTCCGCGATGTTCGCAACACCACCTGCGAATCCGTGATCACCGATGCCCGCTACGGCTACATCCGCGGCCTTCTGGCCGACGTGGTGACCCAGGATGCCGGCAAGGACCGTCTGGCTCTCACCGACAAGCTCGACAAGATCCTGACCAATGCCCTGCTTGGTCCCATCATCATGATCGGCGTCCTGTACGCCATGTTCTGGATCACCATTGAACTTGGCGCCTATCCCCAGGGCTGGGTTGAAGACTTCTTCGGCTGGCTGGGCGAGATCTGCGACGGTGCCATGGCAGATGGTGCCCTGAAATCCCTTGTCGTTGACGGCATCATCGGCGGCGTCGGCGGCGTGGTCAGCTTCGTGCCGCTCATCGCCATCATGTTCGCCCTCATCGCCTTCATCGAGGACAGCGGCTACATGGCCCGCATTTCCTACATGATGGACCGCATCTTCCGCATGTTCGGCCTGCACGGCGCCTCCGTCATGCCCTACATCATTGCCGGCGGCATCGCCGGTGGCTGCGCCATCCCCGGTGCCATGGCCACCAGAACCCTGCGCAGCCCCAAGGAAAAGCTGGCAACCCTGCTGACCCTGCCCTACATGGCCTGCGGCGCCAAGGTCCCGGTTTTCCTGCTCCTCATTGCTGCCTTCTTCCCGGAAAATCCCGCCACGGCCTTCTTCATGATTCTGGGCGCCGGCTGGCTTTCCGCTCTCCTTGTGGCTCTGCTCCTGCGCCACACCATCATCAAGGGCGATGCCACTCCCTTTGTCATGGAACTGCCGCCCTACCGCATGCCCACCATTTTCGCTATCCTGCTCCACATGTGGGAGCGTACCTGGATGTATCTGAAGAAGGCCGGTACCGTCATCCTTGCCATCTCCATCATCATCTGGGCTGCCCTGACCTATCCTTCCCTGCCTGAAGACATGGAAGCTCCCTACACCCAGAAGATTGAACAGCTGACTGCCGCCGCCGAAGCCCTGCCCGAGGGCTCCGAAGAGCGTACTGCCGCTGACGAGGCCGTTGCCGAAGCTGAGAACGCCCTTGCCGAAGCAGCCCTGCAGTACTCCTACGCCGGACGCATTGGCGTGGCTCTTGAGCCCTACACCCAGGTGGCCGGTTTTAGCTGGCAGACCAACATCGCCCTGGTTGCCGGTGTGGCCGCCAAGGAAGCCGTTGTGTCCACACTTGGTACTGCCTACTCCATGGGCGAACAGGATCCTGAAGACGCTGCTCCCCTTGGCGAACGCCTGAAGCAGGATCCCAACTTCGACAAGGCCACGGCCCTGTCCCTCATCCTCTTCGTGCTCATGTACTCGCCCTGCTTCGTGGCTCTGGTTGTCATCAAGTCCGAAGCCGGCAGCTGGGGCTGGCTGCTCTTCAGCATGATATTCAATACAGCGCTTGCCTTTGCCGTGGCGACCGTCGCCTACCACATCGGCAAGTCCATTTTTGCGGCATAACTCTCCCTTATCCGGGCGGACGGGGCGTCACCCCTGTCCGCCCTGGTGGGGACTGATGAGCCAGCCCCGTCACACAACGCAAAGATGCGTAGCCTTTTGCCCGCACGGAACAAGCAAGGCGGCTCATCAAGAAACCTTTCCACTTATTTTTCATTTGGGGTTTACAACAATGAAAAAGCTTATGACACTGATTCTGGCTGCTGGCCTTTTTGTGGCAGGCACTGTGCCCGCCAGCGCCATTGAATTCAAGGCCCAGGGTGAATGGCTGATGGGCTTCGGTGTTGGTGAAGGCAACCTGATCAATCAGATTCGTACTGCTAATGGCAAGCAGAAGGCTGACAACGACGACAAGTTCAGCGCCATGCAGCGTGTGCGTCTGCAGCTGGACGCCGTGGCCTCCGAGAACCTGTCCGGTACCGTGCTCTTTGAACTGCTGGAAACCACCTGGGGCAATGCCGAAAGCGGCGGCGCCCTGGGTGCCGACGGCCAGATCGTGGGCGTGCTCAATGCCTACATCGACTGGGCCGTGCCGAACACCGATCTGAAGGTCCGCATGGGCCTGCAGCCCATTGAAATGCCCAACGTGGCCGGCGGCTCCAGCATCCTGAACACCGATGCCCTGGCTGCCGTGACCCTGAACTATCAGTTCAACGAAAACGTGGGCGCCACCCTCATGTGGGGCCGTCCCTACAATGACAACTACTCAACCACTGGTAACGGACTCGATAACGACAAAAACAACTATCTCGACAATATAGACCTGATTGCCCTGTCCGTGCCGCTGACCTTTGACGGCATTGAAGTGACCCCCTGGATCATGTACGGCATCATCGGTCAGAACGCGGCTCGCGCTTTTACAGATGGTGATCCTGAGAATGGCGAGTACCTTGGTCCCACGGATCTCTTTGCCTTCAACGGTGCTGTCCCTGCTGACACCCTGATGCGCCGTCATGCCAATACCAGCGCCTTCTGGGCCGGCCTGCCCTTCAAGCTCTCCTTCTGGGATCCGCTGAACATCGAAGTGGACCTCAACTACGGCTATGTGGAGAGCATCGGCCGCTATGATCTTCAAAACACGTATACTGGCGCATGGAAGCGTGCCGACTCCAGACGCGAAGGCTGGCTGGCCAAGGCCCTTATCGAATACAAGATGGACTGGGGTACCCCCGGCATCTTCGGCTGGTATGCTTCCGGTGACGACAGCAATCCCAAGAACGGTTCCGAGCGCCTGCCTGCCATCGAAGCCAAGGGCAACTTCACCTCCATCATGGGTGACGACAACTACGGCTGGGCCTCCAATGGCGGCTTCTACGACCGCACCCTGAACTACGCCGGTACCTGGGGCATCGGCCTGCAGCTCAAGGAAATGAGCTTTGTGGAAGATCTCTCCCACACCTTCCGCGTGGCCTACTGGGGCGGCACCAACTCCCCCGAGATGGCCAAGTATGCCACAGATCCCATGGCCTGGAATGCCGGCTACTCCGACTCTGCCACGACAGACGGTCTCTACCTGACCAGGAACGACGGCCTGCTCGAATTCAACCTGATCAACAAGTATCAGATGTACGAGAACTTCGAGATCAACCTGGAACTGGGCTACATGGTCAACTTCTTTGATGACGACACATGGAAGAAGGCCGGTAATGCGGGCTCTATCTACGAAAAGCAGGATGCCTGGAAGGCCCAGCTGATCTTCGCCTATTCCTTCTAATTGAAACCCATTTGACTTTCCTGCTGCTTCGGGGCGGCATACGCCCGGAGCAGCGTTCCTTCCTTATCATGGGGTGCTCATTCTATCTTGGTGGGCACCCCTGTTTTGTTGGCATATTGTAACAGATCGGCAATGTCCCGGCATCCATTCCGGTATAGAAGAACTCTGCGAGACGAGCTTCGGGGGCAAGCCCCGAGGAACCTGGACAGGCAGCTTGCCCGAAAAACAGTCTGAACTGCAGGTCCTGTGCAGCTTTCCGTGTACACAGAGTTGTGCATCTGCCAAATCGCCGCTCAAATCATGAAGAACAGTGCGAGCGCAAAAAAAGAGCAGACCCCTGCTTGCACAAGGCCTGCTCCTGTCAAAATTTGTGCAGAGAACGAATCCGGCTTTCTAGTAGCCCTCTTCGACGCCGTCTTCCTGCCACTCCTCGTTGAGCTGGGCACGAAGCTTGCGGGACAGCTTGAAGGTCGCAACCATGCGTTCGGAGAGGATCATCTTTTCGCCAGTCTTGGGGTTGCGACCGGGACGGGGCTTCTTGAGCCTGGCTTCAAACTTGCCGAAGCTGGAGATGAGAACGGAGCGATCTTCCACAAGGCCGCGCTTGAGGAGGGTGATCAGGCCTTCAACGCCCTTCTTTGCCTCATCGACAGTAAGCCCGGTGGCCTCTCTGACATTGTCAACAATGTCTGCCTTCACCAGGGTGTGGCCTGTTTTCACAGTCACAGGTTTGCGTCTAAGTTTCTTGGTCATGCCAGCAATCCTCCTTACGTGCGGCGCTAGTCGCATGGTGTGCAGTCTGCCCGATTTTTATGAAATGTCAAGCCTCTGGACAGAATCTCGCAGCGCGGTTCTCCCAAATAGCCCCAAACGACGAAAAAGGAAAGAGAACAGGGGCTGGATGCATGCAGGGAGAAATTTGTTCCGGAGTATCGATACTTAGACTGAATTTTCCTGCAAGGGGTGCTCAATGGGGGCTGGGACCTGAAAAAGCTCCTGTTCAGACTCCTTCGGCTCTCGTCTGCAGTGCGGGCACGGCATTTTTTGCAAAAAAGGCCTGCGGAGTGTACGGTCTTAACACTTTCTTGACGCCGGATTTTGCATAGTGTCTTCGTACACAAAAGAACTCATTCCTCAACCCAAGGAGCTCTATCATGAAGACCCAACTTGTCTTAGGTGCCCTGCTTGTCACTGCCACCCTGACTGCCGCCCCTTCTCTTGCTCTGGCAGCCTTTGAGGGGCCGACTTCAACCACTGGTGCCGTGGATATGTCCGTTGACAAGGTACTTTCCCTGAAGCTCGACCGTGAGCAGGTGTGCATGACCGGAAAGATAGTCAACAAGGTTGCCACGGAAAACGAACACTACACCTTCCAGGACGCCAGCGGCAGCATGGTGGTCGAGATTGACGATCATGTCTTCGGCAACCAGGTTGTGACTCCTGCCAGCAAGGTGCGTCTGTGCGGCGAAGTGGACGCCGAGACCTTCAAGCCCAATGAATTTGATACGGAAACTTTGACAGTGCTGCCGTAATTGCAGAACTGTACAGTTGATCTCATGCCTGCCGCCCTCAAGTCTGTGCTTCCGGGCGGCCTCTTTTTTTTGCGTCTGCGAAAAAACGCTCCTTTGTCGCATGATGCTTGACGTGAGAAACTAGCTTGGGATAGAGTCTTGCCCCAAAAGATAACTCCTCAGTTTTCAGCAAGATTCTTTATTTTACGAGTTGGAGAGGTTCTCATGAGTCCTGTATCAAGTACATCCAAAACAGCAGACAAGAACAGCCAGCAGGAAATCTGGAAACCTGTCAAGGATTATGAAGCAAGTTATGAAATAAGTTCTTGGGGACGTATCCGTTCCCTGCATTTTGCAAAGCCTCGCCTCATCAAATTGCATCCTGCAGAGGGAGGAAGCATTGTTTTTCTTTCCAAAAACGGGAAAAAGCAGACCTTTTCTGTCAGCGAACTTCTGAAACAGACCTTTCCTGAAGGCGTGAATCAGGCCTCTTCCCCTGCCGACAAGGAGGCGCAGACCGCTGCACACGGCGCATCTGCATCAGGGGAAGGTAAGGGTACCGGGACGGAAGAAAAGCCGTCTGAAGACCCGCAGTCCGGTGAGCAGTGGAAGGACATTCCCGGGTATGCCGGTTCCTATCAGGTGAGCCAGCTTGGCAATGTGCGATCCCTGTCCATGACCCCGGGCTTCATCCTGCGCCAGACCGCTTCTGCAGAAGGCAGACCCCAGGTTTCGCTCTATTCCTTTCGCAACAAGGGGGGCCGCAGGCTTGGCAAGAGCACGGTCACGAATTTTGATGTGGATGAACTGGTGGCCAGAGCCTTTGTGGCACAGGTCCCTCAGGAAGGGGAGGTCGTGCTGCACAAAAATGGCGATCTGAAGGACAACAGAGCAGACAATCTTTGCTGGGGCAGGGCAGAAGATGCCCAAAAGCTTGCCGAGGAAACGGCTGCGGCTGCACGGATTGCCCAGGCAAGGCAGGCCCTGAAGGACAAGGCCCAGCGCCTGGCCGAAGCGGCTCGGGCTGCGGCCCAGTCCAAGCAGGAAGCAGAGTCTGCCGGGAAGGCGCAAAAGGTAGAAGAGGTCCAAAAGTCCCGGAAACAGGATCCTGTGCAGTCGCCTGCAGTACAGTCCTCAGCCCAGTCCAAGCAGGAAGCAGAGTCTGCCGGGGAAGAAGATCCCGGCAGGACGTCCTTTGCCAGGGTACAGGCGGAAGCGGATCGAATTCTGGCACAGGTGCTCAAAAAGCCCCAGCCCGCGGCGCAGGTTGCGTCTGCCCCGCAGAGCGGGAAGGACGCGCCAGCACAGAAGACTCAGACTTCCGCGCCTGCGGGGCAGGCGGACGGTGTACAGGCCAAGACTGTACAGGCTGCTGATTCAGAAGAACAGGCCAGGCCGGAGCAGGCAGACACCAGCAAGGGCGATCTGCCCCAAAAGCCAGCGCAGGCACAAGCCCTCCAGGACAAGCCCGTGCAGGCTTCTGCCGCTTCGGAGTCCACTCAGGGCACAACCGTCAGGGCCGCGTCCCTGCGTCCGTCTTCACAGGGAGTGCTCTCTCCTGCGGCACGCCCAGCCACTGTGGAGGAGATGCGCAGAAAGGTGAAGCCCCGCATGCAGTCCCTAAGCGATCGTTCGGTCTGCTGTTCCACCCTGAAGGGCGGCATGCTCTGCATGTTCCCCACGGCCTCGGCAGCAGCACGGGCTCTCGGCTGCGTGGACACCCTGGATGTCATGATTGCCTGCGAGGGCATGATTGAGCAGCTGTGCGGCTATCAGTGGCAGTGGGTCAAGGCCGCAGCCTATCATCGCTGGAGTGCGCTGGCAGCGCCCATTACCATGCTGCCTTCTCAGGACTGGAGCGCAAAGGAACTTTCCTGACCCCTTTGTACAGGCAAGCCTCTGCCTGCAGGACACATAATGCTCCACAAACAAGGCCCCGCAACGGGGCCTTGTTTGTGGAAGCATGTTTGCGCAAGAGGTGCCTGCCTGTCGAGTCTGGCATCAGAATCTGGCATCCATCTTTTCCCAGAAGGACGAATCGGACAGGTCAAGGCCCAGCTTTTCCATGAAGCGCAGGCTCTCTTCCCGTGTCAGCGAGGTCCCGTTGTGCCAGATGGTGAACTGCATCCCTGTGGTGCGGTCTCCGGGCAGGATAAAGCGGTCGTCCAGGAAAACAAAGGGTATGGCCAGAGAGGTCTGGTCCTCCTTGAGCCTGCCAAGGAAGACCAGCACGAGCTGGCAGTAGTAGCGGCTGTTCTGATTGAAGAACTGGAATTCTATGAGTCCCCAGGCCGTATTGGTACAGCTTTGTTCCAGGAGTTCGGAGAGACTCAGGAAGCCTTGATTTTTGGTGGGCACATGGAAGTCGCAGGCAAGATTCACAAGGTAGCGCTCCATGGTATCCCTGTGCTGTTCCATGAGTTCATCGGGGACAGGTTCTCCGCCCCTGTCCAGAAGATCATAGATGAAGCCCGGATAGTTGGTATTGCGGCTCATGGTCTTGAAGACGTGCACGGCCATGCGCATGGGATTCCAGGAACGCAGCCAGGCAGAGAGAGCCACATTCATGGGCGTTGCCCCGTTGCTCATGACGGCATTGGGAGAGAGTCCCTGGGCGAGGAGGGCGCGTGCGACATCCGTATTGCCGGTGAGGGCGGCAAGATGCAGCAGGGTCACGTCCTGCAGGCTGTTTGTACGCGTGCCGCAGGCAAGCAAACTGACAAGCCTGCGCCGTATGGCCAGGCTCTCCAGGCTCTCGCACTGATGCGCCTGTGCCTTGATGCCCAGGGAGAAGCGGGCGGAGGACGTGTATCCTGCCCGCTGCAGCAGAAAGTCCAGGGTTGCTGCATCCGTATAGATGGCTGCCAGCCAGAGCGCTTCCTCGGTCAGCCGTGCTCCGGCATTGAGAGCTGCGTGCACTTCGCGCACGCTGGCTCTGCGTATGGAATCGTGCAGCCACAGGGTGGGGTCCCTGGGAATGCCCAGATCTTCATAGGGCACAACGGGAGCACTGATGGTATCCGAGTCTTCGGGAAAAACCGGTTCCGGCTCATCGGCGGGCTCGACGAGGGATGCCGGAGTGAGACGTGCCGGATCCTGCAGCTTCTCTGCGGGAGCAGGGACAGCCTCAGGGGCTGTGGTGTGCAGTGTGCCCTGATTGTCCGGGAGAAGATCCGTGTCTGCGGCACAGGCTGTCGTGCCGAAGCACAGGCTTCCGTAGAGCAGGAGCAGGACAGCAGGAACGCACAGGCGCAGTGGTGTATAAAATCTGTACATGGGCAATCCCCATAGAAAACTCAGGGAGCGTACTCGAAGTGTAATGGGAGAACATAGCCTCAAGCTTTTCCAAGGGGAAGAGAAAAGCGAGGAATTTTTTTTGCGCATGGCTTGCGCATGCAGGAAGGGACAGCTAGCATGCACTGTCCCTGTGGCCGGCTGTTCTGCCATTGTGCCAGAGCAGGAAACAAGACAAGCAAAAAACAGGCCAGAGGCTCTTCTTGTGAGGAGGCTTCTTCTGCAGGGCGTTTTGGACAATCCTGTGTCTGGATGCTTCAGAGCCCGTGGGAGGTTCCATGATATGTCTTGATTCCTGTCCCTGTTCCGGAATCCATCTGCCCCGCTTTGTGCAGCCTGTCCTGCTGGCGCTGCTTGTCCAGAAGCCCATGCATGGCTATGCCCTCAGGCAGAAGATGCTAGAGTGCGGTCTTTTTGCTGCAGACTGCCCGGACATGACGGGCATCTACCGCAATTTGCGCGACATGGTCGAACGTGGCGTGCTGACCATCACCAGGGTCGACGGAGAAGGCGGACCGGCCCGCAATGTCTATGCCGTGACGGACACGGGGCTGGAATGTCTCAGGCGCTGGCAGCAATCCCTGAAAGCAGCCCGCAGCCACATAGGGGCCGTGCTGGAGCTTCTGGACAGGGAGACAGGGAACAGGGCTCAGGACGCACAACCTGGCACGCCAGCAGGAAGCTCGTAAGGCGTTCAGGTGCGCTCCGTCCCTCTTTTTTTTCGCACACCCAAGCCGGCAAGGAGGAGACCATGTTTCGCAGAGGCTTTGGCCTGAGCATTCTCGGCTTTGCGCCCTGGATTCTCGAACTGCTTCTTTTCAGGCGTTTTGTGGGCAGGGCTCATGTGTCAGTCCTGGAGGCTGCGGGACTTGCGGCCCTGTTTTCCCTGCTGTGTGTCTACGCACTGTATGTTTGTGTGCGTCTGCCGCGCCTGGGCGTGCCGCGCACGTTCAACCCCCTTGCCTGGCCTGTGCCTGAACGCAGGGGCTTTGCTGGCGAGTGCGCCGTGCTTGTAGGCACAGCCTGCGTCCTTGCCCTGGCAGCCCTGAAGTGGGCCTGATGCATCCCGAAAGACGGGACGAAGATCTTCCCCGCGACTTTTCTGATTGTTTTTGCAAAAGGGGCTGCGCAGCAACAGTGCCGTACAGACAGTTTTCCAGAGAGAAACAGCAGTGACTTTCCTTGGTGATTCCAAATAGTTGAAACAATAGACAAATCCCGGCCCGTTTCTTCGTTTCTTGCATAATATGAGTTCCTGTGCTCTAATACCGCAGAGGAAACAAGGCCAGAGCTGACGGACATGAAGCACTGGACAAGGGACGGATTGTTCCTTTCCCCGGATCATGGCTTCCTGTGTGTCAGTCTTCGGATCCGCTTCAGTGAAGCAGGAAGGGCAGGGGGATGACGCAAGCACAGTGCCCTGTATGGCCTTATGCTGCGGACAGCGTTGTATTGGCCCTTTTTTGTCAGCCTGAGACAGCGCATGTCCTATCAAGAGGGGTAATCTTATGCAGTACATCAAAGCGCTGGTACTGGTGCTCTTTTTCTTCCTTGCCATGGTCTTCCTGTGCCAGAATCAGGTGGCTCTTTCCAGGGAAGTGGCACTCCAGCTCAATCTTCTGCTTCTTCCTTCCACGGAGGCAGTGAAGCTTCCGTTCTATTTTGTGGTCATTGCTGCCTTCCTGCTCGGAGCCGTATTCTGCTTCCTTCTGCTCATGTGGGACAGGGTGAGCATGAGCGCCAGGGCAGTGCGTGCCGGATGGAGAGTGCGCACCATGCAGAATGAACAGCTGCAGATGGTTGCCCAGATCCGCCAGATGGCCAGTGCAGCCATGGAAGATCGTCCTGCTCTGCTTGAAAAGTACAGGGAAGGCTATGAAAGCCGCAAGAAGAGCTGGGAAGAAGAACGCAAGAAGGGCAAGAAGAACAACAGCATTGACATCAAGCAGCTGACCATTGATGCCAGTGCCAGTGCAACGCCGACCAAGGCGTAGTTCCTAACTCTGACAACAGATTTTTTCGAGAGGGCGGCAGCAGGTGGACAACCGGCTGCCGCCCTTCTCGTTTGTGCCAGGAAGAGAAGCAAGGTCCTGTCCCAAAGAGCAAACACGCTCTTCCTTGTGCCACGCTGCCTTTGCAGAATCGTAACAGCAAAGGCTGTTGACAAGGAAAGGGGAAAAAGAGAGAACTCGCATCCGAATCCGTCTCTGCACCTCCAACAGCAAAAAAAAACAATACGTTGGATTTCTTATGAAAACAACATCCAAACAGCCTGCACATCTTGTCCTTGGCATGCTCTTCCTCGTGTACATCTCTTGGGGCAGTGTCTACCTTGGCAACAAGCTGAGCCTGGAAATTGCGGGCCCCTTTCTTGTCTGCGGCGTCAGAA
Source organism: uncultured Desulfovibrio sp. (assembly GCA_944327295.1). Taxonomy (GTDB): domain Bacteria; phylum Desulfobacterota; class Desulfovibrionia; order Desulfovibrionales; family Desulfovibrionaceae; genus Desulfovibrio. Next base: position 62,094 of record CALVHF010000003.1, read on the forward strand.
ACATTCTGGCCGGCATCCTGATGCTCGGCTGCGCCCTGTGTCTGAAGGGGCAGTGGCGCAGGCCGGCGCTGCGCGAGATTGTGGTGCTGTCAGGACTGGCCGTGCTGCTCGTACTGGCCTCGGGCGGCTTTCTGGTCCTTGGCCAGACGCAGGTGTCTTCCATGGTGGCTGCCGTGGTCATGAGCTCCACCCCCATTTTCATGCTGATTGGTGCCTTTCTCTTTGCCGGTGAACCTGCGCCCAATCTGCCCCAGTGCATTGGCATGATAGCAGGTGCCTGCGGTGTCATCTTTCTTTCCTGGTCCGAGCAGAGTGCCGGAACAGGCACCGTTCTTGGCGTCATCACCCTTCTTGGCGCCGTCCTTGGCTGGGTCTCCGGGTCTCTCCTGCTGAAAAAGGTCTCCGTCGCCAGGGACATGCCCATGCTGGAGAGCACGGGCATCATTCTTCTGATTGGGGGCATAGAGAGCCTGCTTGTGGGCCTTGGCCTTGGCGAAGGTGCAGGCATCCACCTGGAAAACCTCAATGCCGCCAATGTCACGGCCTTTGCCTGGATGGTTGTGGGCGGCTCCTTTCTGGCCTATGGCAGCTATCTCTGGCTCCTTGCCCATGTCTCGGTTTCTCTGGCTGTCTCCTACGAATATGTGGTGCCGGTCATAGGCATCCTTCTGGGCTGGCTCCTGGGCGGTGAGGCCATCACCTCCAGCACCATCATTGCCTGCCTTGTCACCATTTCTTCCGTCGTTCTAGTTGTGCGCCACAGGCACAGTTTCAGGGTCTATATCAGGCACTATTTCATTCGCAAAAGCCCGCAGCATCAGTAGGAGAGGAGGCGACGCCGGACGTTGTGCGAACATGTGGCTGTCGGCTGTTCCGATTTCTGCGGCATGAAAAAGGGAGAGGAGGCTCAAAAACCTCTTCTCCTTTTTGGTGTGCGTCCGGCATGGCGCAAGACGAGGCGGTGAAAGACTTCTGAGGGGCCCGGCAGCGGGAACCTCCAACCGAAGGACAGGGAGCTTGTCGCAAGGCACGTTCTGAAGGAAGTCCATGGCAAACCACTGACCTGACGAACAAAAAACAGCACAGGAGTCTGGCGTGTCGGAGAAGAGGGCAATGAGACTCAAGGTCCAGGAGCTGCACGGAAGGCTCGAAGGCAAGGACGGCAGGGACAAGTGGGCACGTATTGCGTCGTACCCGGGGAGGCTACGGCAGCACTGCCGGAGCAAAACGTGCTGTGATGCGTCGGCCGGGGCAGAGGAGCTCCTTTGGCGTGAAGGCCGGAATTCCAGCGTACCCATCAGAGGAACTGAAACTTCAGGCATGAAGAGAGAAGAGACAGAAGCCGGAGGGCACGCCCACGAGCCTGTTAGAGAGCAGGCGACGGATGCGCCGAGTGCATGAAGGGTGCATGAACATGTCTGGCAGGGACAGAGGCCCGCGGGGAATGCAAACTCTGAGTCGTACTGGTCATACTCAGGAAACCCGCCATGATACATGAGCTGTACGTCTGGCGGTGTGGGAGGCTGGGGCGATTGCTCGCCCAGCCTCCCCGATGTGAGCCGCCCGCAGCAACAGGGTCACAGGCCGAGTTTTTTGCAGGTTTTTTTGAAGGGAAGAACTACGGCCCTGTGCTGTCCCGTCTCGGAGCAGCCATGGGGATAGCGTGCTTCGCAGGAAGGGCAGTACCACTGGCTGCCTGCTTCTTCGCCCTCTTCTTCCAGACGGATGAGACTGCCGTCCGTACTGTGGCACAGGGGGCAGAAGGGCCCCTTGAGACCGGCTTCTGTTTCCATCCAGATGAGACCGCTGCGCGTGCGCATATGCCCGGCAACAGGGAGAAGTTCTTCAAATGTGTGGACACGCAGCTGCAGATGCTGGATTTCCTCCATGAGGGTGAAGTAGCCGGCCTGCAGAGCCAGGAGCAAATCCCGTGCCTTTTCGGACTCGCCGCTTTTGAGCAAATCTCTGAGTTCTGTGAAGGCAGCGTTGGAAATCATGACAAAACCTTGGTGAGAGGAGAAAAGTGTTGGAAAAAAAGACAGAACCCCTTGTGCTGCCGCAAAGAGGCTCTCTACATGCCTTTTCGGCCATGAGCAGGAAAAACTTAAGGGGAATCTGCCTTCCTGCATGTTTTTCCGGCAAATGGTGTGCCATTTGACCAGAGCTACAGGCTGGCTTGCGTTCAGCTGTGTGTTTTTGAGGAGTACGACCTCTGACGCTGTCACAGACTTCAGGCTGTTTCTTTGCATGTGCGCCAGAGACAAGAGTACTCCCCGCATGGTCCTTGCAACTGAAACACAAAAAAAAGGCCCTCTTTGGCAAGGCTGCCTGAAGAGGGTCCTGAAAAGAATGGAACAACAGTTAGGATTTTTGTCAGGCCACAAGACACAGCAGTTTATCTGTGCGGACCACCGGGTCTCGGACCAGGACCACCGCCGGGTCTCGGGCTGCCACTTGGCCTCGGGGCACCGCCACCGGGCCTTGGGCCAGGACTGCCAGGTCTCGGACCACCGGGTCTCGGACCAGGACCACCGGGTCTGGGACCGCCGGGCCTTGGACCAGGATTACCGGGTCTGGGGCCGCCGGGTCTCGGGCCAGGACCACCGGGTCTGGGACCGCCGGGCCTCGGGGGCGGAGGACGATGGCCGCGAGGCGGCGGAGGCGGGGGACGATGGCCGCGAGGCGGCGGAGGCGGGGGACGATGGCCGTAGTAGGGCTCGTTGTAGTACGGCGACTGCACGCAGCCGCCAAGCAGTGCGCTGCTGGCCAGGGCGCACAGAGCCATGAGGAACTTGCGTCTTTGCATAAACGTCTCTCCAGAAACAAGACAGGAAAGAGGAAGCAGACAGCTGTGCCCTGTCTGTGGGCATGGGCACCTTAAGAGAAGAAAGAGTCTACAGATTCTTTTCCTTCTCTGCTCTTCTACCCGTTCACCTGATATCTGCCAAGATGCACACTGTGGAAAAGAATGCAAAAGGGAATGGAAACAGAGAGTTTAGGGAAAAAAGAGAAAAGAGAATTTTTTTTTGTTCCCTGTCCCTGAACGTGTCTGCAGCAGGATTCAGGCCGTTTCCCTTGCAGACTGTGCCGTTTTTTTGCGGGCCGTCTTTTGCTGCGGTTCCTTCCAGAGGACACGGATCCAGCCGCCCATGGTCTGCTTGATGAGCAGCTCCTCGGGCAGGCGTACCGTTGCCCAGCGTGCCACAAGACCGGCCCTGCTGGCAGGAAAGGTTCCCTGTCCGCAGACCTTCCAGAAATCCCTGCTGTCCTGCAGGGCCCAGTAGGCAGTGCGGGACTTGCGGCCCATGGCCCCTTCCGGATCCAGGATGACCTGCACGTTTCTGCGTCCGATGCCAGGAACTTCGACCAGGATGTCGAACTTGAGGGCTACCGCTCCTGCTGCGGGGCCGTTGCGTATCTGATACACTTCAGGCTTCGTGTGGCTGCAGACGCGGGCTTTGGTTGGTTCGCCCTGATTGATGAGACTGGCCCTGTGAGCCGCCTTGCGCCTGGCCTGTTCTTCCTGTCTGGCCTTTTCCCTAGCCCGTTCCAGGGCTTCGGCCTCTTCTCGCAGCCTGCGCACCTCGTCGCCCCTGCGCATGTAGTGCTCCAGCCGGGCCAGGTTGATGCGCTGAAACTGGCGGCCCTGTTCCTCGAACTCGAAGAAGGGCGCCTGGCACTGGGGGCAGTTGAGGCTGGCTGTGTCAAAAAGCAGGGCATCGCAAAAGGGGCAGCGTCGCTCGGGCACTTCCTCCGTGTCGCCAGCACCTTGGCCAAAGGCCTCCAGGGCGAGGTTTGCGCCGAGCCGTATGCGCGGGGCATTGGGAGAACCGTGGCGGAGGATGTTGCCCGACAGGTCGAGCAAAAGGCAGTCCTTCTTGCCCTCGCTGATGCGCAGGCCGCGTCCCACCATCTGCACATAGAGCGCCGGGGAGAGGGTCGGTCTGCACAGCACAAGGCAGTCCGTCTGCGGGCAGTCCCAGCCTTCGGTGAGCATGCCTACGGAACACAAAACGCGCAGATTCCCCCTGGCAAAGGCGGTCAGCACCTCCTGATTGGCCTCGTGACCGGCTTTTGAGTCAATGGCCGCGGCAGGAATGTCCGCTGCGGCAAAGCGATCGGCCAGGGTTCTCGCATGGGCTATGGTGACGCAGAAGACGGCAATATGGGCCCTGTCGGCGGCATACTGCTGCACGGCCTTCACGGCACTGCCAAGATGCAGGGGCTTGAGCAGGGTGGACTCCAGGGCGTCCTCCCTGAAGTCGCCCGAGGCCCCCACAGGCAGGTGCAAAAGGTCTTCCTCTGGAGCGCAGCTCAGGGCTGTCAGAGGCGCAAGCCAACCCTGGGCCTGCAGCTCGGCAATGGAGATATGCACATCCAGGCTGTCCCACCAGCACTCTTGGCCAGCCCTGAGGCTTGGACCGTAGATGCAGGGCTGTCCCAGTCGCCAGGGCGTGGCCGTAATGCCGATGATGCGGGCATTGGGACGGGCTGCGATCACAGCTTCGATAACGTCCGCATAGAGCGACTTCTGGCCTTTGGGCGGCACCCGGTGGCATTCGTCGATGAGCACCACGTCAATGCGCGGCAGATCGTCCAGGCGTCTGGCCAGGGTCTGGGGCGAGGCCACGATGATGCGTTCCCTGGCCACTCCGGGTTTTTGCACGGAGGCACACAGGCAGTCCACGTTGAAGTCCGCATCGGCAAAGCTGGCTTGCATGCGTTTCAGGGCCTGCCGCACCAGAATGGCCTTGTGCGCCAGAAAAAGGCAGCGAAAATTCCACTTTTCGGCATAGTACTGCATGATGTGACTGGCCATGACGGTCTTGCCGGCACCCGTGGCCGCCTGCAAAAGCAGGAACTGCTTGGCAGGCGCCAGACGGATGAGCGTATCCACAGCCATGTGCTGATAGGGGCGCAGGGTATCCAACTCGAAAGCCTTCCTCGAAAGAGAGTCTGTCAGACAGAAGATGCCTGGCATGAAATATGCTTGGAACAGGGAGGGGTGCTCGATGAACAGGCCGGTTCCTGTCCGTGCAGGCTGCCCATGAAGCGCCTGTCCGACTGCTTCCCGGGGCGTTTCGCATGGGGCCTGCACAAGGGCTTGCGGCCTGTCCCGGACAAAAAGGGCAGGCTCTGCCGGCCTGCACCCTGCAAGCCCCCTTTTCTTGCGTTCCAGTACAGTGTACAGGGACTATACAGCTGTGTGCAAAATGGACAGTTGCTCCCGATTGAGAAGGACCTGTCCTTGTGCAGCGCACATGGAAAAGGTGAAGGAGCCTTTTCCGTGCATCCCGGTCCTGACGTCTTGCGGGCAGATGTGCCTGCAGAACAGGGGACTGAAGTTTTTTTTTGAGAAACAGTGCAAAGAAGCTCTTTTGCACTGTGCGAGTTTCCGGCCATCTGGCCGGAAAGGACATGCCACCCTTTTTCCCGGAGGATACCATGCTCGCCCGTCGTGAACTGCTCAAAGGTCTTTGCGTAGCCGGAGCCCTGATGCTGGGTTCCCTGTGCGTCCCGGCTCAGGCCCAGCCCCCCAGGGACGGTCGCCCCGGTCCTGATCGCAAGCCGCCTGCGCCCCACAATCCGCCAAAACCCCGCAAGCCCGAAGCCCACAAACCGCCAAGACCCCGCAAGCCCGAACCGCACAAGCCTCCGAAACCGCACAAGCCCGAGCCGCACAAGCCTCCGAAACCGCACAAGCCCGAGCCGCCGCGCCCCGGTCGCCCCGGCCCTGACCACAGACCGCCGCGCTAGCCCCTGGGGGTGCAGTCAGACTGCACGAAGGCTTCACCACAAGGATTCTGTACAGTGATTCCGTACAGGAACCGGAAATGTCGCAGGACAGGAACACAGACAAAGCGCGATTCCCCGGAGGCGCACCAAGCCTTGCCAGAGGGAATCGCGCTTTTTGCTTGTCCCCGGTCTCTGTCGTCCGAGCAGGCTGTGCAGTCAGTCGTACAGTCCGCGCAGTCGGGGCAGGTCCTATCTGTCGGACGCCATGGACATGAAGAGCTTGACGCGGTTCAAGAGGTTGGCCTCGGAGCTGCCTGCCTCATAGTCCATGGCCATGAGGTTGGCATCGGCACACAGGCGCTTGATTTCCTTGAAGACACCGCGACCGACCACATGATTGGGCAGGCAGCCGAAGGGCTGCAGGCACAGGGCATTGGTCGTGCCCTGGGAGATGAACTTGAGCAGCTCTGCGGAAAGAAGCCAGCCTTCGCCGGCCTGGTAGCCGGGGGAAATGAGCTTGCCTGCGCTGGCAAACAGGTCCTTGAACTTTGCCACCTGCGGGAAGCGGCTGCCGGCCAGGGCCTTGCGCAGGGCATTGCGCATGTGGTCGAACTTCTGGATGAAGTACCAGCCAAGGAAGGCCGGCAAGGCCTTGCCGCCCAGACGCTGCCACTGATAGATGGGATCCGAGAAGCAGTAGAGGAAGAAGTCCACCATGTCCGCAAGCACGGGCTCCCCGCCTTCCTGACGGGTGAGATCGGCAATGTGGCGGTTGGCGTCCGGATGGTAGCAGAGCAGGATCTCGCCCACAATGCCCACCCTCGGGCGCTTCTCGCTGTACATGGCAATGCTGCCGAAATCTCTGGCCATGGCCTGCATGTCCGCATCGAGATCGCGGTCCTTGCCGGCAGCAAAGTCAGCGCCCACCAGATCCACCCATTTCTTGATAAGGGCATCCGTGTCGCCCTTGTTGATTTCGTAGGTGTAGGTGTGCTGGGAGAGGCGCTGTATCATGTCGCCGTAGAGGATGGCCTTGAAGGTATTGTTGAACAGGGAACGGGTAAAGGTAAATCCCGGCTGATAGGTGCCGGTCTGGCTGCGCAGGGTCAGAGCCGGCACGTTTTCATAGCCAGCTTCCTTGAGCGCCCGCTTGAGCAGGCCGGGGTAGTTGGTGGCACGGCAGGGGCCGCAGGTCTGCGAGAGCAAAAGCGCACAGTGCTTGGGATCCACGGCACCGCTCTGCAGGGCACCAATGAGCTGGCCTATGACGACCTGGGCCGGGTAGCAGGCATCGTTGTTGACGTACTTGAGGCCTGTTTCAATGTCCTTGGCCGACACTGTGGGCAGCACATAGAAGTTGTAGCCGGAGCCCCTGAAGACGCTCTCGGCAAAGGCAAAGTGCACGGGCGACATTTGCGGGGCAATGATGTCAAAGGACTTGCGCATGGGGACCGTGAACACGGGCGGATGGACAAGGTAGTCGTCCACCTTGCGCTGCCGGGCCTTCCTTCTCTGCTCCCGGCGTTCCTCGATGGAGGCGAGCAGGGAGCGGATGCGGATGCGGGCCGCGCCAAGGGAGGGACCTTCGTCAATCTTGAGCAGGGTGTGCATCTTGCCGGCCCTGTGCAGAATTTCGGCCACTTGATCCGAGGTTACGGCATCAATGCCGCAGCCAAAGGAGGTGAGCTGCACAAGTTCGAGCTCCTCATGGTTGGCAACCACGCGGGCGGCCCGGTAGAGCCTGGAGGGGAAGGTCCACTGATCCACCACGCGCAGGGGTGTCTTCTCCTCCACGTCCACCTCGTCCGCATAGAGGCTGGCCACGCTGTCCTCGCTCAGGATGGCAGCGCCCAGGGAGGAGATGAGGTTGGGAATGCCATGATGGACCAGGGGGTCCACGTGGTAGGGCCTGCCGCACAGGACAATGCCGGTCACCCCCTGTTCCTTCACAAGGCTGATGATGCGCCTGGCCTCTTCCTTGAGCTCCTGGCGGTAGGCAGCCAGTGCCTCGTAGGCCCTGGTCAGGGCCTTCTTGACCTCGCGTTTCGGCAGCCCGAATTCCTCGGCAAGGGTACGGGCCATGGAAGAGGGATCCTCGGGATTCAGATAGGGTGTGTGCAGGATGCTTTCGCCCTTGAGCAGTTCCTCGGTATTGAGGCGCACGACTTCCGGATAGCCGCAGACCACAGGGCAGCTGTAGCAGTCAAAGGCATCCTTGTTCTCGATGCGTTCACGGGGAATGCAGGGATAGAAGATGTGCGGCAGTTTCTGTTCGATGAGGTAGTTGACATGGCCGTGCGCCAGCTTGGCCGGGAAGCACACGGTTTGCGAGGGCATGGAGGAGAGGCCCAGGGAATAGATGTCCTTGCTGGAGACCGGGGAGAGCTCGACCCTGTAGCCCAGGGATGTGAACAGGGTGAACCAGAAGGGATAGCGCTCGTACATGTTGAGCACCCTGGGAATGCCGATGCGTCCGCGAGGGGCCTGGTTTTCGGCCAGGGGCGTGTAGTCGAAGAGACGCTTTTCCTTCCATTCGTAGATGGAGGGCAGATGCGGAGTGCTCTTGCTGCGCACCTCGCCGCCGCGCTCGCAGCGGTTGCCGGAGACAAGACGCTGACCATTGGAAAAGGTATTGACGGTCAGGTGGCAGCGGTTGCCGCAGCCCTTGCAAAGCACGGCCTTGGACTTGAAGGACAGATTGCGCAGCTCCTGGGCTGTCAGGGTGCAGGGGGCGAGCGTGTCCCTGTGCCCAAGGCACATGAGGGCAATGCCGTAGGCGCCCATGTGGCCGGAAAGGCTCGGGCGGGTCACCTCGCGGTGCAGCATGTTTTCCATGATGCGCAAGAGGGCATCGTTGAGGAAGGAGCCGCCCTGCACAAGGACGTGTTCGCCAAGATCTTCGGGAGAGCGCAGGCGCAGCACCTTGTAGAGGGCATTGCGCACCACGGAATAGCAGAGCCCGGCCGCAATGTCCGGCACGCTGGCGCCTTCCTTCTGGGCCTGCTTGACCTTGGAATTCATGAAGACCGTGCAGCGCGACCCCAGATCCACGGGCTGCCTGGCAAAGAGGGCTGCCTGCACGAAGCTTGGCATGCTCATGCCGAGACTGGTGGCAAAGGTCTGCAAAAAGGCGCCGCACCCCGAGGAGCAGGCCTCGTTGAGACGCACGTCCGAAACCGCACCATCCTGCACTTCCAGGCACTTCATGTCCTGGCCGCCAATGTCGATGACATAGGTGCATTCGGGCTCCATGAAGCAGGCGGCCTTCAGATGCGCCACGGTCTCCACTTCCGAGATCTGGGCATTGAAGGCAGCCTTGGCCAGATTGGCCCCGTAGCCTGTGGTGCCTATGCCGCGCAGGCGTGCCCCTTCGGGAATGCTTTCCAGCAGGGTGATGAGATAGGGGATGAGCGTTTTCAAAGGATCGCCGTCATTGCGGGCATAGGACTGCTCAAGCACGGCGCCGGTCTCGTCAATGAGCACGCTTTTCACCGTGGTGGAGCCGAGGTCCACACCAAGGAAGAGATCGCCTGTGGCCTCTTCGAGCTTGCCCTGACGGATGGCGTCCCTGGCATGCCTGGCTCTGAAGGCCGCATAGTCGGCCTCGTCCTTGAACAGGGGCGGCAGGGACTGGGTGATTTCCGCCGAGTCTGTCCTGCTTGTGAGCCGCTGGATGAGTTCCGTGACAGCCACTGGCACGCCCTTTTCCATCTGCGCCGAGAGGGCAGCGCCTCTGGCCACCATGAACTGGCCCTCGGGGAAGGTCAGGGTCTGTTCCGGAGTCAGGTGCAGAGTTGCCACAAAGCGCTTCACAAGCTCGGGCAGAAAGTGCAGGGGGCCGCCCAGGAAGGCAACATTGCCCCTGATGGGCTGGCCGCAGGCAAGGCCGCTGATGGTCTGTTCCACCACGGCCTGCAGCACGGAGATGGCGAGATCCTCTCTGGAAACACCCTCATTGAGCAGGGAGACAAGATCCGTCTTGGCAAAGACGCCGCAGCGGGAGGCAATGGGATGAATGGCCTTGGCCTGGGAGGCCAGGGTATTCAGGCCAAGCGTGTCCGTATGCAGCAGTGTGGCCATCTGATCGATAAAAGCGCCTGTGCCGCCGGCACAGGCTTCGTTCATGCGCAGGTCGATACTGCGGCCAAAGTAGAGAATCTTGGCGTCTTCGCCGCCCAGCTCAATGGCCACATCCGTCTGCGGAGCGACCTTGGCGATGATGCGGGAGGAGGCAATGACTTCCTGCACAAAGGGCACCTCCAGGGATTGGGCCAGATTCAGGGCCGCAGAGCCTGTGACTGCGCCCTGCAGAAGGACATTGGGAAACTGCGCGTGCAGCTCCTGCAGGATATCGGCAAGAGTCTGCCTGGAGGCGGATCCGTGGCGCTGATATTTCTGAAAGAGGATATTCCCCTGGGCATCGGCAAGGACGGCTTTGACAGTGATGGATCCCAGGTCGATGCCAAGGTAGAGTGGGTCAGTCATAAACTCCTGCTCCAATCAGGAAACAACATACAGGTCCAGCGGTGCTGCCGTCAGGGCCTGCTTTATATATGAAAAGCCTGGCGGGCACGCCCGGGCTTTTGCTGAAGTTTTGAGGGACAGCATACATTGGGAACAGTATACCCCGGCATGGCCTCTGATGCAAGGAAGATGTCCCTGCTTTGAGAAAGGACGGCTGGAGCAGCCTTCTGGTTGTCACTCGAATGTCAGATAAAGAGTACGGAGATTTTTTGTGCCCTGTCTACGGACAGGAAAAGGGGCACAAGCGCTCTTGTACGGCAAGAATACAGATGCTTGGTCAGAGAAAGGACATCAGGCACGCTGTTTTTGCGATAAGCGCCCTGTACAGTGTTCCGATTTTTTTACTTGCACAAGTTATGCAAATATTGTCGGCAGCGAATGCAAGACCTGTCTCAGTTTGCCTGGCTGCGCCCTCTTGCAGGGAACGCACCTGAAACGGGGATATGCAGACACAAAAGGCATGACCTTATGGAAGAAGGCCCTGAAAAAGAAGTTTTGCCAGAAGTGGCAAAGACGTATACACTTTCAGGCATCTTGGAGGGATTGGGAGGACGGAGCAGGATGTCGAAACTCAAGGAACAGATATTGCGGAGCGCCTGGCAGCTTTTCAGGGAGCGCGGCTACGAGAATGTGTCCTTGCGGGCCATTGCCGAACATGCGGGAACAACCATAGGCAATCTGACCTATCACTATCCGCAGAAGGAAGACCTCTTGTGCGCCATGCAGATTTCCACGCAGGGCGAGGCCCTGGCGCAGTACGGCAGCATGCCGGAGACGCCCGAGGACATTTTGCGTGAACTGCACGCCATGATAGAGCGCACGGAGAACATCATCCGCGAGCGGGCCTTCTATTTCAACAGCATTTTCAATCTCTGTCGGGATGTGCCCCCCCTGCGTACCAACGTGGAGAAGATCCGCGACATCGTCTACAATATCTACCTGAGTCGTTTCGAGGCCCTGCGCAACAGCGGTTACATGCGTGCCGACGTCCCCATGGACGTGTACAGCAATCTCATCCTGGGCATCATCCTGAGTATTTCAAGCTGGCTCTACGTCCAGGAAAACTTTCATGACAGGGCTTCGCAAGCATCCATAGCCGAAGTCCTCAAGGCACTCATCTTTGTCTGCCTGACAGAGAAGGGGACGGTCCTGTGGCAGGAGCTGGATGCAGGGAAAGAAGCCTGAAGCTGACCTGTGTTCCTGCCGAAAGGACAAAATTTGGACGACAAAAAAGCGGGCCATTGTCGGAAATTCTGACAATGGCCCGCACACGTTTTAGAAGCTGTGAACGCTTCTTGCGTCAGGCTTTAGAAGGTGTAGGCAAAGATGAGCTGAGCCTTCCAGGCGTCCTGCTTTTCATAGGCAGAAGCATAGTTGGCTCTCTTCCAGGTGTCCTGATCGATGAAGTTCACCACATAGCCCAGTTCCAGGTTGATCTCGAGGTTTTCGTAGATCTGGTAGGCATTGACCAGGTTGAATTCCAGCAGACCATCGTTGGTGGTCAGATAGACTTCCTGGTCATGATAACCGGTAAAGGCTTCGCCCTGACCGGAAGCCCAGCCCCAGGAATTGTTGGCGTACTTGGCCATATTGGGGGAGTTGGTGCCGCCCCAGTAGGCCACACGGAAGGTGTGCTTGAGGTCTTCCAGGAAGCTCATGTCGCGCACCTGCAGGCCGATGCCCCAGGTACCGGTGTAGGACATGTTGCGGTCGTAGAGTGCTGCAGTTGTGGACCAGCCCCAGTTGCCATCACCAAAGAAGGAGGTGAAGTTGCCGCAGGGGGAGATGGTGGGCATGCGCTCGGAGCCGTTCTTGGGATTGCTGTCGTCACCGGAAGCATACCAGCCGAAGATGCCGGGGGTACCCCAGTCCATCTTGTATTCGATCAGGGCCTTGGCAATCCAGCCCTCGCGGCGGCTGTCGTAACGCTTGGGGGTGTTGTCTCGGTCGTACAGCCATCCGCGGCCCATGCTTTCCATGAAGCCGTAGTTGAAGTCGATCTGGATGTTCAGCGGATCCCAGAGGCTCAGCTTGATCGGAATGCCGGCCCAGAAGGCGCTGGTATTGGCCTTGCTGCGACCAAACATGCCATCAGAACGCCAGCGGGCAGTGTCCTGGTAGCCATTCAGCGTATAGGCTGTGCGGTAGTTGTCGTTATCACGGAAGGCATTCTGGCCGATGACACCGTACATGACCCAGGGCGTGGCCTCGATGCCGTCAAAGGTCAGGGGCAGGGCCAGGGAGAAGAGGTCTACGTTGTCAAGATAATTTGTCTTGTGGTTGTCGTAACTGGCCCCTTGAACTTCATAGTTGTCATTGTAGGGACGGGCCCAGAAGCCGGTCAGCCCCACGTTTTCGGTGAACTGATAGGAGAAGGACACGGCAGCCACATCGTCGTCCAGGATGGCAGAGCCACCGGCAGCATTGGGCAGGGCCAGGCCCTGCAGGCCCATGCGGAACTTGAGATCTGTGTTCGGCACGGCCCAGTCGATGTAGGCGCGCTTCACTTCGATGATTGTGCCGTCGGCACCAAGGGCACCGCCGCTGCCGGCCTGGCCCCAGGTGGTGTCACCGATTTCGAAGAAGACGGTACCGGACAGGCTCTCGGAGGCCACGGCGTCGATCTGCAGACGGACGCGCTGGGCAGCAGTGAACTTGTCGCTGTTTTCAGCTTTTTTCATCTTCCCGCCGGCTTCGCGGGTTTTGTTGATGAGGCTGCCATCGCCACCGGCAAAGCCCATCAGCCACTGGCCGGAAGCTTTGAAGTCGATGGCCTGGGCACCATTGGCTGCAGAGAAGACAAGGCCTGCAGCCAGAACAAGAGTCATAAGACGTTTCATTGGGATCCCCCCCAAAAGAATAATGGAGCCTTTTGTTAAAGGCTATTCTCTAAGCCTACAGGAAAAACTGTTTTCTTGGCAAGTCTTTTTTTCTCTCTCATGCCCTGCTTGCAGAGTACTGCAAGGCAGGGGCAAAAGTTCCCCGTTTCTGTACATGTGCGTGGTCGCAGAACCGTTCGCCGTTGCAGCAGTACAGATCAAAAAAAGTGCAGCCCATACTTTGGACTGCACCTGCATGAAGGAGGGATGGGCTCAGTGCCGGTCTGCCTAAACAAATTCCTGACAGGCGGCAGCCCTGCCTTCGGCCGTGATGACCTGCATGAACTTGATGAGGGCATCGTCCACAGGCACTATGGGAAACTGCTTGTGGCACTGCGGGCAGGAAATGACCACCGGCTTGAGGGGCGAGCTCACACGAATGACCTTCTGGCAGAAGGGGCAGGCATAGTGAAAGGCTATGTCCATGCCCATGGGCGCCACGGGCGTGGTCAGGGAACCGTTCATGAGACCGCCGCGACGGCCTTGAATGTCTTCGTTCCTTTGCATGGCACTACCTTTTTGTATTGATTGTTGCGGAGTGATTGTTGCCTTTGGGAAAAGGCCGGTTTCCGGGCAAGGCTTTGTTCGTGTCCAAGGGCCTATGAGTCTGAGTCCACAAGAGACGTGCCGTTCATGGCTGCGGGCACATCCATGTGCCACAGGCGCAGTATGGTCACGGCCACATCGGCAAGCTTGCCGCTTTTCAGGGCCGGGATGGATCCTGCCTGCTCGGAGGCGTCGAGCAGGATGCAGGGCACGGGATTGGTGGTATGGGCCGTATGGGGTTTGCCGTGCTCGTCGAGCATCTTTTCGCAGTTGCCGTGGTCGGCAATGAGGATCATGCGTCCCCTGCGGGCCTTCACTGCTTCCACCATGCGTCCCACGCAGGCATCCACGGTCTCGCAGGCCGTGACGGCGGCAGGAATCACGCCGGTGTGGCCGACCATGTCGCCATTGGCAAGATTGCAGACCACAAGATCATACATGCCCTTGTTCCAGGCCTCCACGAAGCGGTCCGTCACTTCCGCGGCACTCATGGCCGGGGCAAGATCATAGGTGGCAACGGACCTTGGCGAGGGCACAAGGATGCGGTCCTCGCCGGCAAAGGGCTCTTCCACGCCGCCGTTGAAGAAGAAGGTGACGTGCGCGTACTTTTCGGTCTCTGCCAGCCTGAGCTGCTTCAGCCCGGCCTGTGAAACCACTTCGCCGAGCACCATGGGAATGTCCTGGTCCGGGAAGGCCACGGGAATGGTGAGCTGGGCATCGTAGCTTGTCATGGAGGCAACGCCGGCAAGGCTGGGCAGACTGCCGCGATCAAAAGCGTCAAAGCCTGGCAGAGTCAGGGCAGAGACAATTTCGCGCATGCGGTCGGCCCTGAAGTTGAAGAAGAAGACGCCATCCCCGTCCCTGAGACCGGGCGCTCTTTTGCTCACCCACACGGGCTTCACAAACTCGTCATAGACCTTTTCGTCATAGGACGCCTGCAGAGCCGCCACGGCTCCCTGATGCACAGGGCCTTCGCCGTGCACGAGCAGGTTGAAGGCCTGAGAGACGCGCTCCCAGCGCTTGTCGCGGTCCATGGCATAGAAGCGGCCGTAGAGGGCGGCTATTTCCTGATCGGGATACTGGGCAAGTTCTGCTTCCAGGGCACGGACATAGGAGAGGCCGCTGTCCGGCGGCGTGTCCCTGCCGTCGAGCAGGCAGTGCACGCACACGGGCACGCCGGCCTCGCGGGCCAGGCGGCACAGGGCAAAGAGGTGGTTGATATGGCTGTGCACGCCGCCGTCGGAGAGCAGGCCGGCAAGGTGCAGGGTGCCGCCGCTCTTTTTGGTCCTGGCAAGCAGATCGCAGATGACCGGATTGGTGGCAAAGGAGCCGTCTTCTATGGCCACGTCAATGCGGGTCATGTCCTGGTAGACAATGCGGCCTGCACCAATGTTCAGATGCCCGACCTCGGAATTGCCCATGTAGCCTTCGGGAAGGCCCACGGCTCTCCCAGAGGCGGTGAGCTCGGAATGGGGGCAGGAGGCGAGAAGGGCATCAATGTTGGGCGTTCGGGCCAGGGAGGCGGCATTGCCCGGGCCGGCAGGCGCAATGCCCCAGCCGTCCAGGATCAGCAGCAGAGTAGGCGTCGGGCGCATATCAGGCTCCCTGCTCGGCGGCATGAGCCATGGCCTGCAGCTCTTCCTTGCTGGCAGGCACGCTCCAGAGGGCTTCCAGCTTGTAGAGGCTCCTTGTGTCTGCCTGGAAGATGTTGACGACAAAGTCGTTGCAGTCCACGAGAATCCACTGGCCAACGGTATATCCGTCCATGCGCAGGAATTCGTAGTTCTTTTCGCCGCACAGGCGGTTCACGCCGTCGGCAAGGCTCTGGGCGTGGCGCACGGACGTGGCCGAGGCAATGATCATGGCCTCGGTGAAGGCGCCGCGGCCGGCAAGATCCAGGACAGTAACGTCACCGGCCTTGTGTTCCTTGAGCCAGGCTTCGACGTCGGCGATTTTGTCTGCGACAGGGAGTTCCGAATATTTCTTGGGAGAAGTCTGAAGTGTGTTTGGCATTGCAGTCTGATGTCTTGCGGCGTTTTGGGTTGGGGACAGTCGGAGAAGACATTTTTACAACAGCCCGGGGAAGGGCTGCTGTCTTCCCTTGATCCGTGATATAAAAGTTGGTATTTTAGTAGAGTTACTGACTTTTTCAGTAAGGAATGCCAGTTACGGGCCTCGTTGGCCATGTTCGTCCCAGGCACTGGGGCGGCGCGCACTGGGGAGATTTTCGCGTAACTGGGGCACGGCAGGCCCTGAAACAGGGCAGGAGCGCCGGGAAGCTGCAGAAGAGGGCACGTTGTGCGATCCTCCGTGCAGGCACTTCCATGGCGCAAGGGGAAGGGGCAGTCTGCTTTTCGCAGTCTGCCCGTCCTGTCCACCAGTGGTGGACGCCGTATCAGTTCACAGGCAGACACGGCATGCTCTGCCGCCGCGTCGGCTGTTAGCACACAAAAGGCAGAAAGGCAAAAATTTTATGGCGTCTTGCCTTCCTGACTGGCCGGGATCCCCACGGAAATCCGGCCATTTGGGATGGGCGGACGCAAGACGGGTAATACTGTGCTCTTCGACATCAAGAATGAAACTCTTCCCAGGGAAGACCTCCGCAAATTGCAGCTGCAGCGTCTGCAGGATCTCTGCCGTCGTGTCTACGCCAATGTGCCCTTTTACAAGAAGCGTTTTGATGAAATGGGCATCAAGCCCTCGGATATCCGCAGCCTGAGCGACTTGCGTCGCCTGCCCTTTACCGAAAAGCAGGACCTGCGCAACAATTATCCCTATGGCCTGTTTGCCGTGCCCAGGGAGAACATGGCCCGCGTGCACGCTTCCAGCGGAACCACGGGTCAGGCTGTCGTGGTGGGCTATACCCAGCGCGACCTTGAGAACTGGGGCAAGCTCATGGCCCGCTGCATGTGTGCCTGCGGCGTGACGCCCGAGGACATTGTGCATGTGGCCTATGGCTACGGTCTCTTCACGGGCGGCCTCGGTGCCCATGACGGCGCCCAGACCCTGGGTGCCATGGTCGTGCCGGCCTCCGGCGGTGCCACCAAGC
The DNA here is from genome assembly GCA_944327295.1 of uncultured Desulfovibrio sp. Classification (GTDB taxonomy): domain Bacteria; phylum Desulfobacterota; class Desulfovibrionia; order Desulfovibrionales; family Desulfovibrionaceae; genus Desulfovibrio. The sequence goes on from CALVHF010000003.1 coordinate 78,828, forward strand.
GCCAGGCCCAGCTCCTCCGCGACCTTGGCGCCACAGTGCTCGCCTGCACGCCCTCCTTTGCCCTGCACCTGTGGGAAGCCGGCATGGAAACGGGCATCAATTTCCGTGACCTGCCCCTCAAGATAGGCATTTTCGGCGGTGAGCCCTGGTCCGAGAGCATGCGCCACAGCATGGAAGAGAAGATGGGCATTGACGCGCACAACATCTATGGTCTCTCCGAAATCATGGGCCCCGGCGTGGCCATCGACTGCATGGAGCACAACGGCATCCATTTGTGGGAAGATCACTTCCTGGCAGAAATCATCGATCCTGCCACCGGCGAGAACCTGCCCGATGGCGAAGTGGGCGAACTTGTCATCACCACCCTGACCAAGGAAGGCTCCCCGCTCATCCGCTACAGGACCAGGGATCTGACCTCCATCGACTCCACTCCCTGCCGCTGCGGACGCACCCATCTGCGCCTGAGCCGCCTTGCCGGCCGCACCGACGACATGCTTATCATCCGCGGCGTAAACGTCTTCCCGCAGCAGATTGAAAGCCTGCTCATGGAGACCAGGGGCGTCAGCCCGAACTACCTCATTGTGGTGGATCGCCAGGGCTCCATGGATACCCTTGAGGTGCAGGTGGAAGTGACTCCGCAGCTCTTCAACGACAAGATCCGCGATCTGCAGGCTGTGGAAAGCCGTCTGCAGAACAGCATCAAGGAATTCTGCGGCGTGACCGCCAAGATCCGCCTCATGGAACCCCATTCCATTGAGCGTTCCGGCGGCAAGGCCACCCGTGTGCTCGATCGCCGTCCCCGGCAGTAGCAAGGAAGGGTATGGCTAATTGTCAGCAACAATTGATGAAAAAAATTTTGTGACAAAAAATAACAAAAAATGTCAAAAACTGCTTGACGAAGTGCCCGGCTTCGCGTAGAAGCTTTTCTCGCACTGAGCGGGAGTAACTCAGTGGTAGAGTGCAACCTTGCCAAGGTTGAAGTCGCGGGTTCAAATCCCGTCTCCCGCTCCAGAACCTCAAGGCGGAATAGCCAAGCGGTAAGGCAGAGGTCTGCAAAACCTCTATGCTCCAGTTCGAATCTGGATTCCGCCTCCAAATCATCTTTTTCCAGCGCTTGCTCACAAGCGGGAGTAACTCAGTGGTAGAGTGCAACCTTGCCAAGGTTGAAGTCGCGGGTTCAAATCCCGTCTCCCGCTCCACATATTCATCTTCTCAGTGCGGGAATAATTCAGCGGTAGAATGCTAGCTTCCCAAGCTGGAAGTCGCGGGTTCGAATCCCGTTTCCCGCTCCAGAAATTCATGCCCTCTGTGCACAACAGGGGGCTTTTTTGTTGCCCTTGCAAAACCTGTCCCCAAACCGGACAAGGCTGCCCCCTGGGGCAGGGCAGGGGAAAAACAGGTGCCTGAAGGCCCGTGCCAGGCCCAGATCCGGGGCCCTGTCACAAAAATTTCGCCGCCGTATCACTTTTTGGCCTTCCAGAGTCATTTTTTGGTTGATCCAATAGCCATTTATTTCGTATAACGGAGCTACGCTTTCATGTGACGCGCCGGACCTCTGGAACACGCCTTTTGTCATGATGGAAAGGGAGTGACATGTGTCCTCGGGAAAGGCGTATGTTTATCCGTTGAGGAGGATAAGGAATGGCTTGGACTCAGGTCTATACCCCGATTGCCGACAGCGTGGGCCTGTCGGCCCTGTGCGCGGCAATCCCGCTGTTCATCCTGTTTTACATGCTGGCCATCAAACAGGCCAAGGGGCATGTGGCCGCAATTTCCGGTCTGATAGGCGCTCTGGTGGTTGCCATTGTTCTCTGGGGAATGCCCACAGGACTGGCCGTGAGCTCCATGCTCAATGGCGCCTGCTTTGGTCTGTTCCCCATTGTCTGGATCATCATCACGGCCGTGTGGATCTACAACATGACCGTGGAATCCGGAGAATTTGAAATCATCAAATACTCCCTTGCCAGTGTGACCAATGACCGTCGCCTTCAGGCCCTGTTCATTGCCTTTGCCTTCTCCTGCTTCATCGAAGGTACTGCCGGTTTCGGTACGCCTGCAGCCATTGCCGCTGCCATGCTCATGGGCCTGGGATTCAAGCCCCTGTGGGCCGGCGGCATTGCCCTGATCGCCAACACCGCTCCTGTGGCCTTCGGCGCCATCGGCGTGCCGATCATCGTGGGTGCCCAGGTCTCCGGTCTGGACATGATGCAGATCAGCGCCATTGCCGGCCGTCAGCTCTCCCTGCTGGCCCTCATCGTGCCCCTGTGGGTCTGCGTTGTCATGTGCGGCTTCAAGCGCTCCATGGAAGTGCTGCCCGCCATCCTGGTTTCCGGCGTTTCCTTTGCTGCCGTGCAGTTCCTGCTCTCCAACTTCCATGGCCCGACCCTCGCTGACGTGGGTTCCGCCATTGCCAGCATCGCTTCCCTCATGGCTCTGCTCAGAGTCTGGAAGCCCAAGAACGTCTTCGTCTTCGAGGGCGAAAAGGTGGCCGAGGTCGAGGCCAGCAAGTACACCGGCGGCCAGATCATCAAGGCCTGGGCTGCCTATCTCATCCTGGCCGTCTTCGTGTTCCTGTGGGGCCTTGGCTCCGTGAAGGCCCTGCTCAACGGCATCCCCGGCGCCAACTTCACCTTCTCCTGGCCCGGTCTGGACGGTGAAGTCCTGAAGACTGCCCCCATCGCCAAGGATGGCACCGTCTACGCTGCCAAGTTTGCCTTCAACTGGCTCTCCGCCGGCGGCACCGCCATCTTCCTGGCCGGCCTCGTGTCCGTGCCCTTCATGAGCAACTACTCCTTCGGCAAGGCCATCAGCTGCTTTGTGCGTACCCTGACCCAGCTCAAGTTCCCCATTCTCACCGTGTCCACCATTCTCGGCCTGGCCTATGTGATGAACTACTCCGGCATGAGCTCCACCCTGGGTATCGCCTTTACCCATACCGGCTCCTTCTTCCCCTTCTTTGCTCCCATCCTGGGCTGGCTCGGCGTGTTCCTGACCGGTTCCGACACCTCCTCCAACGCCCTCTTCTGCGGCATGCAGAAGGATACGGCCGTGGCAGTGGGCATGTCTCCGGAACTGGCCGTTGCCTCCAACGCCTCCGGTGGCGTGACCGCAAAGATGGTGTCCCCGCAGTCCCTGGCCGTGGCCACCGCTGCTACCAATTCCGCCGGCATGGAAGGTCAGCTCTTCCGCTTCTGTGTGTTCCACAGCATCGGCATGACCCTCTTCCTGAGCGTTCTCTCCTACCTGCAGGCTGGTCCTCTGAAGTGGATGCTGCCGTAGTCGCAGGCTAAAGAATCAATCGAAAAAGGGGTTTCTGTCCTTGACCCGGGGCAGAAGCCCCTCTTTTTGATCCCCAGACCGTTTCCGGCCAGACAACAGGCCGTACAGCTCCCGTGCTGGACATGCATCCGGCAGACAGTCCTGGCTTCTGTGTGATTTCACGTTGTTTTTTTCACAAACACAGCGAAGAGGCTGGAAAAAGCAAGAACTTGCCTGCTGGAACCATATGTCTCTCGTAATATACAAATGCAATGACAAGAGTGATCTGCAAAGTGCTTTCTTTATCCTCTGCACAATTTTTACTGTATTTTTTATATAAAGACAAAAATATACTGTATATCGTTTCAAAATAAATTGACTTTAAATTGGTTCAACCAATTTTAGCTTGGATCTGAGAGACTGTTTGGTTAACCAGTCAATGTGAGAACGGATGCTTCATATTCAAATTTAAGACATTTTTCGTAAAATCTTTGACAGTCTGCATGGTCTGTGTTAAGTGTCGGAGGTTCGATCCTTTCTTGATGTGCCAAAGCGGACGAACGCCATGCGTTTTCTCATAAACGCTGCCATTCGCCCGCTCAGAGAAGGTCCGAGCATCTGTCTGTAGGTTTGTCTACCTTTATACTGGAGAGAAGTATGGAAGTTTGGCATCAACTATACGCCCCGGTGGGTGGCTCCATTGTCTCAGCCCTCATCGCAAGCATTCCGCTCATTGCCCTGTTCTACATGCTGGCCGTCCGCAAGGCCAAAGGCCATCATGCAGCCCTTGTTGCCGTTGTGTGCGCCTTCCTGTGCGCCGTTCTCGTCTGGGGCATGCCCGTCAGCATAGCTGCAAGCTCCTTTGTCTACGGTGCAGCCTTCGGCCTGTTCCCCATCATCTGGATCGTCATCACAGCCGTGTGGGTGTACAACATGACTGTGGACTCCGGCGACTTTGAACACATCAAGACTTCCATTGCCCGCCTGACCGATGACCGTCGTCTGCAGGCCATCTTCATCGCCTTTGCCTTCGGTTCCTTCCTCGAAGGTACCGCCGGCTTTGGTACGCCTGTGGCCATCACCGCAGCCATGCTGACCGGCCTCGGCTTCCAGCCCATCTACGCCGCCGGCATGTGCCTCATCGCCAATACCGCTCCCGTGGCCTTCGGCGCCATCGGTGTGCCGGTTATCGTTGCCGGTCAGGTGTCCGGCATCTCCGACCTGCACATTTCCGCCTATGTGGGCCATCAGCTGCCTCTGCTTTCCGTCTTTGTGCCCATGTGGCTGTGCTGCGCCATGTGCGGCTTCAAGCGCGCTCTTGAGGTGCTGCCCGCCATCCTGGTTGCCGGTGTGTGCTTTGCCGGTTCCCAGTTCTTCTTCTCCACCTACCACGGCCCGACCCTGCCCGATATCATGTCCGCCCTGTGTGCCATTATCGGTCTGATGATCCTGCTGCGCGTGTGGAAGCCCGGCCAGATCTGGCGCTTTGAGGGCGAAGCCGAAGCCAAGGAAGCTTCCGGCCCCATGCCTTCTGCCGGCGAAGTGCTCCGTGCCTGGAGCCCCTTCATCATCCTGGCCATCATGGTCTTCCTCTGGGGCCTGCCCCAGTTCAAGAACCTGCTGAACAGCGTCCCCGGTGCCGTGATTACCTTTGCCTGGCCCGGTGTTGACGGTCTGGTCATGCGTACCGCTCCCATCGTGCCCGAGCCTTCCGTGTACGCTGCTAAGTTCACCTTCAACTGGCTCTCTGCCGGTGGTACCGCCATTCTCATCGGCGGCTTCCTGGCCGTGCCCTTCATGCCCAAGTACAGCTTCGGCCGCGCCATTGGCTGCCTTATCAAGACAACCTATGTGCTGCGCTTCCCCATCCTGACCATTTCCCTCATTCTGGGTCTGGCCTACCTCATGAACTACTCCGGCATGAGCTCCACCCTGGGTATTGCCTTCACCCTGACCGGTGCTGCCTACCCCTTCTTTGCTCCTCTGCTTGGCTGGCTCGGCGTGTTCCTGACCGGTTCCGACACGTCCTCCAACGCCCTGTTCTGCGGCATGCAGCGCTCCACTGCTGAAGTGGTCGGCATGGATCCCACCCTGGCCGTTGCCTCCAACTCCTCCGGTGGTGTTACCGGTAAGATGATTTCGCCTCAGTCCATCTCTGTTGCTACCGCTGCAACAGGCATGGTTGGACAGGAAGGCAACCTCTTCCGCTTCGCCCTGCCGCACAGCCTTGCCATGACGCTCATCGTCTGCGTCCTGACCTGGCTGCAGTCCGGCCCGCTGAAGTGGATGCTGCCCACCTTCTAATAAGAAAGCGTTTTAAGGCCTGAATTCGACCGCCTGCCGTGCTCCTGTTCTGGAGCTGGCAGGCGGTCTTTCTTTTTGGGACCGGCCTCTTGTCAAACATGGGGCAAAAGGGCACAACCTGTCCTCATTAGGAGTGCCCTGTCGTCTCGTCTTTATGACTTTAAGAGAACAAGCACCATTTTTGTGGAGGTACCCATGCCCGTCCGCCCCATCCGTCATCAGCAGCCCTCAAGGTACAAGGCTCTTCTCATGCTCTTTCTTGTCTATATCGCCTGGGGAAGCACCTATCTTGGCAACAAGCTGAGTCTGGAAGTGGCAGGCCCCTTCCTTGTGTCTGGAGCCCGCAACATCCTGGGAGGCCTTGTGCTGGCCCTGGTACTCCTCGTCTGGAACAGGCGGCTGAATTGCCCGGGCTGGAAGGATGTGGTCCAGCACTGTGCCATGGCCCTTCTTGTGGTGCTCATGACCGGCAGCTTCATTGTCTGGGGACAGACACAGGTGACCTCAGCCGTGGCGGCCATCGTCTCAAGTCTTGTGCCGGTCTTCATGATTCTGGGCGGCTGGCTCTGTGCCGGCGAGGAACGCCCCACTGCCGCCCAGTGGGCGGGCATGGCCCTTGGAGGGACAGGTGTCGTCCTCCTTGCCTGGACCCAGCATGCGGCCGGCACAAGCACGCTTGCCGGCATAGCCATCGTGGTCATTGCGGATGTGAGCTGGGTGGCAGGCTCGCTCTACATGAAGCGGCATCCCTTAAGCAGCAGGCTCACCATGATGGAGAGTACAAGCCTGCTTCTGCTCTGCGGCGGCATGGAGGCACTCACCCTGGGGATACTTTTGGGCGAGCACAACGCCCTGCACTGGGCGAACCTGCGCCCGGCCGTGGTTGCGGGCTTTTCCTGGATGGTCCTGGGCGGTTCTGTGCTGGCCTATGGCTGCTATCTGTGGCTCCTGCAGAACGTGGCCACGCCGGTGGCCATCTCCTATGAATACGTGACACCCGTCATTGCCCTCTTTCTCGGCGCCTTTGTGGGCGGCGAGGTTGTCACTTCCTCCATGCTTTGTGCAAGTGTCCTCATCATTGTTTCCGTGCTCCTGGTCATACGTCACAGGCACGGGCTCAGGGTCTATGTCCGCCACTATCTTCTGCACAAGGCCCCTTCCCGCCAGAGCCGCAGCTGAGGTGTGAGCATGTCCCGAAGGGTCAGTTCAGCCTGCTCCCTGTCTTCAGTCCCTGCTCAACGCCAGGCAAGAGCCCCTGTCCACTGTTGCTGTGCCAGGGGCCCATTCCTGGGGCACCACATGGGGGAAGCGCTGCTTGTGCAGGCTGCGTGGTTCATGAGGCAAAAAAAAAGCCCCACACGAGAGGGGGCTCTTTGTCATGGCACAGGAGAGAGTGGAAGAGACAGCTTGCTGCTGTTTCCTAGTGCTTTCTTTGCAGCTTGTCGCGTACAACCAGGGCCACGGTGTTCATGCCGAGCACGAGAATGATGAGCACGATGGCTGTGCCGTACTGCAGGGGTCTTGTCTTGTCGATTTCCGTGCCAGCGGTACACAGAACGTAGATGTGGTAGGGCAGGCACATGACGGAGTCGAAAATGCTTGTGGGGGTCCTCGGCGTGAAGAACACGGCTGCCGTGAACATGATGGCTGCGGTTTCACCGGCTGCACGGGCCACGCCAAGAATGGCGCCTGTCAGCATGCCGGGAATGGCGCTGGGCAGCACGACTCTGGCAATGGTTTGGGACTTGGTTCCGCCCAGGGCCAGGGAGGCTTCCCTGTAGGTGTCCGGCACGGTGCGCAGGGCTTCTTCGGAGGTACTGATGATGACCGGCAGGGTCAGCACGGCCAGGGTGAGGATACCGGAGAGAATGCTCACGCCGAAGCCCAGGAAGGTCACGAAGAAGGAGAGGCCGAACAGGCCGAAGACAACGGAGGGCACACCGGCCAGGTTGTTGACGCCCAGGCGGATGATGCTGGCAAAGCGGGTCTTGCCTGCATATTCATTGAGGTAGACGGCGGAGGCCACGCCCAGAGGGAAGGCAATGAGCAGGGATCCCAGGGACAGGATGGCCGTGCCGATGATGCAGGGGAAGATGCCGCCTTCGGTCATCATGTTGCGCGGGGGCTCGGTGAGGAACTCCCAGGTGACCACAGGCAGACCGTTCCAGCACAGGTAGAAGCAGATTCCGGCCAGGACGGCCACATTAAGGCAGGCGACGACTCGCAGAAAGAGGAACATGGCCTTTTCTGCAGCCTTGCGACTGGCTGCAGAAGGCAGTTGCATGCGAGCGGCGCTGGCAGAAGCGGTAGAATCCATAAAGTGTGCTCCTTAAAGGCTGGATGTGCCCACCTGGCGGTGTTTCTCGGCGATGCGGCTGGCAATGATGTTGAAGCACAGCGTGAGCAGGAAAAGCAGGATGCCGATGGCGAACAGGGCGTGATAGTGGTCGGAACGGAAGGGCGCTTCGGCCATTTCGGCGGCGATGGAGGCAGGCATGGGGCGGATGGGTGCGAACAGGGAGTCCGGCAGGATGCCGGCACCACCGGCACACATCAGCACGACCATGGTTTCGCCGATGGCACGGGACATGCCGAGCATGATGGCTGTACCGATACCGGAAAGGGCGGCAGGCAGAACGACGCGGCGGATGGTCTGCCATCGGGTGGCACCAAGGGCCAGGGAGCCTTCACGCAGGGAACCGGGCACGGCATGCAGGGCGTCCTCGGAAATGGAGCAGATGGTCGGCACGCTCATGAAGGTGAGCACAATGGCGGCATTGAGCAGGTTCAGGCCCGTATCGGCGTTGAAGACTTCCTGCAGGAAGGGGGCAAGGAGCACCATGCCAAGGAAGCCCAGAACAACGGAGGGCAGGGCTGCCAGAAGCTCGATGAAGGGCTTGATGATGCGGCGCGTGTTGGAGTGGGCGATTTCATTGAGGTAGATGGCCGTGAAGACGCCCAGAGGAATGGCAAAGGCCGAGGAGAGCACCGTGACTGCGATGGAGCCGATAAACAGGGGGAAAATACCAAAGACTCCTGGCTCTTCAGTCGGATACCACAGCTGCCCGAAGAAGAAATCCGTGAAGGAATAATGCGAGAACAGGGGCAGGCCTTCGAGGAAGAGGAAGAGAACGATGCCCAGCAGGGCGAGAAGAGAGAGTGTGGCTGTAATGGCCAGTGACTTTTGTATTACTGCTTCCTTAAAACGATAGTTGCGCATGAAGAGTCTCCGGCTTGGACAAAGAAGCCTGATCGCAAGGAACAGGAGCGAACTGCGATCAGGCTTCCGGGAAAGTGTTTTTAAAGAAGCAGGTTACTTTGTGGGCATGGGAATGTAGCCGATTTCGGCAACATTCTTCTGGCCCTTGGAGGGATCCAGGAGGTAGTCCACCAGCTTCTTCACATCGCCCTGGGGCTGGCCGTTGGTGTAGATGTACAGTTCGCGGGAGATGGGCCACACCTTGGAGATGGCGTTGGCAGCGGTGGGTTCCTTGCCGTCAACGGTCAGGCCATGGACGCTCTTGTTCAGGTAGCCGAGTCCCACGTAGCCGATGGCGTTGGGATTCTTGGCGATGGCCTGGATGACAGCGCCGTTGGAGGCCTGCATCAGGGCACCGGGCATAACGCGGGTCTTCTTCATGACCAGTTCGTTCCAGCATTCGAAGGTGCCGGAGGAGGTGTCACGGCTGATGACGACGATCTTGGAGTCCTTGCCGCCGAGTTCCTTCCAGTTCTTGATCTTGCCGGCGTACACGTCACGCAGCTGGGCGGAGGTCAGGCTCTTGATCTTGTTGTCGGGATGCACAACGGGAACAATGGCATCGTAGGCAATAGCGGTAGCCACGGGCGTCACACCCTTGGCAGCGGCAGCCTTGCTTTCCTTGTCCTGGATGGCACGGGAGCTCATGGCAATAGCACACTGGCCTTCGATCAGGGCCTTGATGCCGTTACCGGAACCGCCGCCGGAGATGGACAGATGGATGTCGGGGTGGGCGGCCATGAAGGCCTCGCCGGCTTTCTGCATTACGGGAAGAACGGTGGTGGAACCATTGATGACGATCTGGCTGCTGGCCATGGCGGGAGCGGCCACAGCCATGCTCAGCACGGCGCAAGCGCAAATTTTGCCAAGAGACATGGATGAACTCCTAAGATTTTGTGACCTGCAGGTCTCCAAATATTCGGAGAGAGCTCGGGTCAGGTCGTTGATATCACTGTTTTTTTATTCCTTTGGGGAACAATGAAAAGACCCGTTTCCGAAAGGAACGTGTGCAACTTCATTCGTCTGTGTTACGAAAACATGACGACAAGGTGTTATGTTGGTGAAGAGGTGCACAGGCAGCATCTTTTTTTTGTAAAAAACAAGTAATATCAAGGAGATGATTTAAATGCTGATATTTTTTTTGCACGAATGGCTCAGTACCGGGTACAAAACAGTCATTCGACAGCAATATGTGCATGCATTTTTAGGGAGCAATACTTTCCATTAACTTCCTTATGGATGTATTGTGAAGCCTGATGTTCCCTTCCACTGCAGATTGTGTACATGTAGGCCATTGCAATATGTCCTTTTTCAGATTTTGATACAACCTATGCTGTTTTTGTGAAAAAACAAGTACAACGGACAGTCTCTCGTTTCTCGATGAACTGACACAATTGGCCAGGCCTTCGAAACCAGCCTTTCGCACGTTTCGGACTAGGGCGTGTTGACAAAATCAAAATCCGGCAGTGGCAAACCCGCATATGCCAATAGACTGAGGCGCACCGACTTCCTTTGGGATCTAGCCCCCAATAGCTTGGTTTCATTTGAAAGCATTTATCAGTCTTAGAAGCGATGACCTCCCTTGGAGAGATCTGTTCGGAAAGCGAGGTTCTCTCCAGAAAAAAGTTGTTCCATCTGGAAAATGCTCTCATGGTATCAGAGCTCACTATCGCACCATGCCCCGTCTGAAATCAGGCAGATCAGGGCGACGCCTCATTTGTCAACACGCCCTAGGGAAGTGAGCACGTTATGTTCCTCTTCTTGTCACAGAATCGTCATATTGGCATCATGTTCCTGTGACTGTATTCGATTTCTATTCCCCCGGACTAACGGAGTATCCCATGTCAGACGGAACCATCCTTATCATTGAAGACGATGCGGACATTCGCAATCTTCTGCATTTCAATCTCGCGGGCGAAGGGTTTACCCCTCTTGAGGCAGCCGACGGCGTGACTGGTTTTGCCATGGCCAAGGAACACGTCCCGAGCTGCATTCTTCTTGATCTCATGCTGCCCGGCATGGACGGCCTGGAAATCTGCCGCAGGCTGGCTGCCACCCCGGAAACCCAGGAGATACCGGTCATCATCCTCACCGCACGCGGCGAGGAGATGGACAGAGTGGTCGGCCTGTCCCTTGGTGCAGACGACTACGTGGTCAAGCCCTTCAGTGTCCGGGAGCTCATGCTGCGCATACGCGCCATACTGCGGCGCAGGAGACGTCCCACCAGCGGCGTGGTGGATGGTCACGGCATCCATCTTGATCCCGAAGCACACAAGGTGACGGTCTCCGGCCAGGAAGTGCTGCTCACGGCCACGGAATTCCGCCTCCTTGAGGATCTTATGCGTCACGCCGGGAACGTGCGTACCCGCGAACAGCTCCTGGACAAGGTCTGGGGCTATTCCTTCGACGGCTACGCCAGAACCGTTGATACCCACATGCGCCGCTTGCGTTCCAAGCTTGGCGAACAGCAGAAGTACCTGGAAACTGTCCGCGGAGTCGGCTACCGCTTCAGTCTCTAGTGACAGCCGGGTCACTCTGGAGAAAATCGTGCTCAAATCGTTCACTGTCCGCGTTGTTGTCGGCGTGCTTGCCGCTGCCTTTCTCTCCATTGCCATTACCATCTTCTTTGGCATCCGTACCATCGAGCAGGGGCAGGAACTCGACGTCAGGGATAGAATGCTCAGCGAGGCAGCGCTTGCCTCGGAGATCTACAGTCTGAACAAGAACGACGCCAGGTCCGTGTTCGAGACTGTCAGCAGGGACAAGGGTGCCGAATACAGCGCCGATGTGCGCCTGACTATCATTGATGCCCAGGGAAAGGTGAGCTTTGATTCGGCTCCGGAAAAGAGCCTTGACGACTTCGACAATCATGCCGATCGTCCGGAAATCCGCCAGGCCATGGAAACGGGCAGGGGCTTTTCCCTGCGTGACAGCAGCTCTCTGAAGACCCGCTTTGTCTACACGGCCGTGCGCCTGGAGGATGGCGGCATCCTGCGTCTGGCCGTCCCCATGGCTAGTGTTCAGCACAATGTGTGGAACAGGACAGAGGTGCTCCTGCAGGTGGGCGCCCTTGCCGTCGTGGTTTCCCTTGTTCTGGCCATGCTGGTCTCCCTCTCCCTCAAGAATTCCTTCCAGCCCATGATAGGCATTGTGGAGGCCATTGCCGCAGGCAAGCTCCACCGCAGGATACGCCATTATCCCGGCCGCGAATTTGCGCCTCTGGCCGAAGCCGTGAATACCATGGCCCAGAGCATCGAGGAGCAGGTGCATTCCTATGCCGACCAGACGGCCCAGCTCGAGACCGTTCTCAATACCATGAGCGACGGCGTGCTTGTTCTTGGTCCCAGGGGCCATATCCGCCGCTGCAACCGGGCCATGGAACGCTGCTTCCCCGAGATTGGCAATGCCAGGGGACGCCAGGTCGTGGAAATCATTCCCTATCCGGCCCTGCAGAATGCCGTCAACGGCATGCTGCACGAAGTGCCTGCCAAGTCCGGTGCTCTGACCCAGACCGTGTCCCTGCACATGGGATTGCAGTCCGGCCAGGTCTTCTCCATCTTTCTTTCCCGTCCGCAGAAGCCCGATCCGCGCTGCGGGCTTGTGGCTGTCTTCCATGATGTCACGGATGTCATGCGCCTGGAACAGGTCCGTCGCGACTTTGTGGCCAATGTGAGCCATGAGCTGCGCACGCCCCTGACCGCCATCAGCGGCTATGCCGAAACCATCCTCTCCGTTCGCGACATGGAGCAGTGCCGCAAGTTTGCCCAGGTCATCCTGCGCAATGCCAACGGCCTTGAGCGCATGATCAGGGATCTGCTCTCCCTCACCCGCCTCGAACGCGAGGGGGCTGTTGTGTCCCTGTCGCCCATCCGCGTCCACGATGCGGTGGAGGACGCCCTGAGCGTCTGCCAGAATGCCTTCAGGGCACGCAACGTACAGGTGGAGAGCACCATCCCGGCCGGCTGCACGGTGATGGCCGACGAAACCTATTTGAGCCAGATTTTCAGGAATCTGCTTGAAAATGCCTCGCGCTATGCCGAAGAAGGCAGTACGGTGCACATCAGCTCCGTGGAAAAGGAAGATCAGCTTTTCTTCCGCGTGAGCAATCGCGGTCCCCTCATTCCGAGGCAGGATCTCGAACGTATCTTTGAACGCTTCTACAGTGTGGAACGGCACCGGGGACAGGGAACCACAGGCCTTGGCCTGGCCATCTGCCGCCATATTCTGGAGCGTTTCCACGGCCGTATCTGGGCCGAGAGCCCGGATAGCGAAGGCTGCACATCCTTTGTCTTTACTCTGCAGAAGGCCGAAGACTCTGTCTGCGGATCCGACGAGCAGGACGACAAGTCCGCCTGAGCCGGATCCCGAAGTTGTACCAGAAACGCTGTGTACGGGTCGCTCCAGTCTTGTGCGTCAACTTTTTTGTGTCGAGGAACATATGGAATATTGCATGCGTGCCAAAGAAGTCAGTGTCTTCTATGGAGGAAAGGAAGCACTGAGCAAGGTGTCACTTGATTTTCCCAAGGGTGCCGTGACGGCTCTGATCGGACCTTCCGGCTGTGGCAAGTCCACCTTCTTGCGCTGCCTCAACCGCATGAACGACCTCATCCCGGCCTGCCGTGTGGAAGGGGAGATCTTGCTTGACAATCAGGAAATCATGTCACAGGGTATGGACGTGGTCGAGCTGCGTCGCAGAGTGGGCATGGTGTTCCAGAAGCCCAATCCCTTCCCCAAGTCCATTTTTGAGAACGTGGCCTATGGCCTCAGAGTCAATGGTGTTAAGGACGAAGGTCTCATTGCCGGCAAGGTGGAAGCTGCCCTGAATCGGGCCGCCATCTTTGAAGAGGTCAAGGATCGTCTGAACGATTCCGCTCTCGGTCTTTCCGGCGGTCAGCAGCAGCGCCTGTGCATTGCCAGAGCCCTGGCCGTGGAACCCGAAGTCCTGCTCATGGACGAACCCGCCAGCGCCCTGGACCCCATCGCCACCCAGAAGATCGAAGAGAGTATCCGCGAGCTTGCCGGCGATCTGACCATCATCATCGTGACTCACAACATGCAGCAGGCTGCGCGTGTGTCTGACTACACCGCCTTCTTCTACATGGGCCACCTCATCGAGACCGACAAGACAGATACCATCTTCACCCGCCCAAGCAAGAAGCAGACCGAAGACTACATCACCGGCAGATTCGGTTAGATCTTTTCTTCGCCTGAACACATCCGATGCAGAAAGCGGTCCCGATCAGGTCTTTTTGCACGGAATTCCAGGACATCCAGTATTGGCACATCCGTCAGTTCTCTTCATAACGCATCAGAAAAAGCAGAACTGTACGCCTTTGTAAGGAAGCACCGGCATGATAAAGCAAGAAAGTTATATAGAGCAGATGATTGTTTCCCTGCGCACACGTCTGCTTGTAATGGGCGCCTCGGTGGAAATTGCCGTGGACAACATGAAGAAGGCTGTGACGGATCTCAATGTCGGCACAGCCCAGGCCGTCATCGAAAATGATGACGACATTGATGCCATGGAAAATGAAATCGACGCGAGCTCCCTGGCACTCCTTGCCCGTACCCAGCCCGTGGCCAAGGATCTGCGCTTTGTGGTGAGTGTCCTGCGCATGGTCGTGGACATGGAGCGCATTGGTGACGAATGCACCTCCATCTGTTCCCAGGTCGTGCTCATGAAGGATGGCGACAAGAAGCAGATCATGGACTACGTGGGCGAACATCTGAACTCTGCCACAGAAGCCTTCCGCTGTGCCCTGAAGCTCATGCGCGCCAACAATGCCGAAGAAGCCCTGACCATGCAGCACACCGATGACGAGGCCCTGCAGAGCGAGGTGGCCATTATCGAACGCATGATGCGCGAGCTCGAGTGCAACGACCATGCTGCTGATCATCCAGATCCTGTCATCATCATGCACCTGATTCTCCTTGTGCATTCCCTGACCCGCATCTGGCGTCGTTCTGCCAATATTGCCGGCCACATCTACTTTGCTTCGCTCGGCGACTCCCTCAAGCATGCGCCCGAAAAGATGAAGGCCGAACGTCTGCACTTCTAAATGTTCACAACGCTGGCACGCTGATACAGCCAGTCCCCAAATGAGAGAGCCCCGCTCAATGGCGGGGCTCTCTCATTTGGGGACTACCGTTTTTGTGTCTCCTGTCTTTGTCTGCGGAGCAAAGACAGGCGCTGCCAGGGATATGGGCACAAAAAAGGCCCCGTCCTGGAGAACGGAGCCGTGGCACCTGATTTTTGCAGTACCTTTCGCGTGCTACTTCGCCAGAAGACCTGCGTCCTGCATGGCGGTCACAAGCTTTGCGCGATCGGCAGCAGAGAGCGGGAAGAGCGGCAGGCGCATTTCCTCTTCCACCTTGCCCATGAGGGCCAGGGCTGTTTTGACCGGAATGGGGTTGCTGACCATGAACATGGCCTGATGCAGGGGAAAGAGCTGGTGGTGCAGGGTGCGGGCCTTTGCCCAATCGCCCTGCTCAAAGGCCTTCCAGAGAGCGGACATGGCCCTGGGAGCAATGTTGGAGGTCACGGAAATGACACCGCAGCCGCCCAGTGCCCAGAGGGGGAAGGCCGTGAAATCGTCGCCGGAGAGTACGCAGAAGTCCTTGGGGCAGGCGGCGATGAGCTCGCTGCACTGTACCATGTTGCCCGTTGCTTCCTTGACACCCACAAAGTTGGGGAATTCATGGGCCAGGCGGGCGATGGTGGCAGGCAGCATGTTGCAGCCCGTGCGGCCCGGCACATTGTAGGCAATGAGAGGAATGTCCACGGCCCTGGCCACGGTGGCGTAGTGGTGGTAGAGGCCTTCCTGCGTGGGCTTGTTGTAGTAGGGGGTAATGAGCAGGGCACCGTCCGCGCCTGCATCCTGGGCAAAGCGGGTGAGATTGATGGCTTCTATGGTGTTGTTGGAGCCGGAGCCGGCCAGGACCTTGACGCGTCCCTTGACCTGGTCAACGCAGATTTCTATGACCCGTTTGTGTTCATCGTGGGAAAGAGTTGCGGATTCGCCTGTGGTTCCACAGGGAACAAGACCACTGACGCCTTCCTCGATCTCCCAGTCTATAAGGGCACGAAAGGCGTCTTCATCAATATTGCCATTCTTGAATGGGGTAATGATGGCTGTAAAGACTCCGGAAAACTGCATAGAACTCTCCTTGGGGCACAGCCGGACCATGACGGCACAGGCGATCCGGCTCGGGATATTTGCAGCAAAACTCTTGCACAACGGGGTCACAAAAGCAAGCACGGGACTCGAAAAAGATGGCTTGGACAGTCCCGGGCTCAGGCCCTGAAACAAGGCGTTCCGCTGGAGGCATCTGAGAGCGGCAGAAGGCAGGTGCCTGCAGGGAACGAGGCAAGGCCCTGCACGTCTTGTGCTCAGGAAACAAGGCGCAGGCCGACAATGCCCAGGACAATCAGGGCAAGGCAGGCCAGACGCTCGAAGCTGGCGTTTTCGCCCAGAAAGAGGATGCCCACGAGCACGGAGCCTACGGCTCCTATGCCTGTCCAGACGGTATAGGCCGTGCCCAAGGGCAGCTTGCGCATGGCAAGGGAAAGCAGAAAGAAGCTGATGATCATGAAGACCAGGGTGCCCACTGTGGGCCACAGGCGGGAAAAGCCGTGGGAGAGCTTCATGCAGCCAGCCCAGGCCACCTCAAGCAGTCCGGCAATGAAAACGCAGAGCCAGGCCATGATGGAAAACTCCGGAAGTTGCGAGGTCGTCCCCAGAATCTGAAAGAGGGGCCTTCAGGGGTCGTCCCCCGAGCCCTGCACAAGGCTTTCTGCGCAAAGGGCTTGTCCTGCCCCGTGCACCTTAAGGCTGCGTGCCCTGACAGAAGCGGACCACAAAGCGGTTGCCCCGCTTCCAAGTCTCGTGGTGCACGGACCAGCCCAGGCGCTCGCAGCCGCGCTGCACCAGGGAGAGGCCGAGGCCGCTGCCTGGTGTTGTGCTCAGGCCGCGCACACCGCGTTCGAACATGCGGGCGCGCACCTCCTCGTCAATGGGAGGTGCCGTGTCCGTCACCACAAAGCCGTCCCTGTTCAGACGCAGTTCAATACCCCCTTCCTGCGTGTACCTGCAGGCATTGTCAAGCAGATTGTGGACGACCAGAGCGGACAGATCCGGGTTGCCGTGGATCATGAAGGTGTCCGGCAACGCGAGCGTGAAGCTGATGGGCCGGTTCCTGAGCAGGGGCTGCACAAAGTCCTCTTCCCTGCGTATGAGGGCCGAAAGGTCGAAGGCATGGTACTGCAGCTGTTCCGGCCGGCGTGCCAGCACAAGCATGGTATGCACCGTATCCGTCATGCCTTCAAGGGTGCGCTGCATGCGGGTGACCACGGGCTTGAGCGGCGTGTCGGCCAGGCGTGCCTCCAGAATTTCCGTGGCTCCTTGCAGAACGGTGAGAGGGGTGCGCAGCTCATGACTCACATCGCCCGTAAAGAGCTGCTCGCGGTTCAGAAAGTCGCGCAGGGATCGCTCCCTGGCCACAAAGGCCCGGGAGAGTTCGCCTACCTCGTCCTTGCGTCCGCACAAGGGGCTGGACTCCAGCGTTTCCCCGGAGTGTATGGTTTTGGCGAGGCGCACAAGCGGGGTGACAAGACGCTTGCTCAGCCAGCAGGAAAGCAGCAGGGCCGCCACAAGGCTTACGCAGCCGCAGGCAAGCGTCACGGTGAGGAGCACTTCTTCTATGTCGTCCAGATCCTTGACCCGGCCCACGACCGCATAGCAATGCTTCCTCTTTTTGTCGGCGCTCACAAAGACATAGCTTTCGGTGTCTATGCGGGTGAGTTCCTTCTTGCCCCGCTTCGGTCTGAGCTCTTCCGGGATGGTTTCGTCAGCAAACCAGGAAACGCGCAGGGACCGGGCCAGATCATGGAGCTCCTGATCGCTTCTGCCCTCCTGCTTGGCCTGGATGAGCAGGCGCAGGATGGGATCCATGTGCCAGCGCACGATGTGCGAGAGCGTCATCTCGTAGGTGACGTAGCTGCACAGCCCGAAGACAAGGCAGCTCGCCACGGCAAGACCGGCCATGGTGAGAGCAAGCCGTGTGCGCAGGGAGTGCCTGGCCATCAGCCTGTGCCAGTCATCCTTCGCAGGCAGCTGTCCCTTCAGGAAGCGGACGAGGGAGAGGCCGGCCACGATCCTTGCGAGCGCCGCGCGAGCGCCGGTAGGCCTGGTTGAAGAGGAAGGGCTGCTGCGCATGAAAGCCTCCGGTCGTCTCAGCCGTTGTGCTGCCTGTCAGTGTCCTGCACCTCTCTGGCAACAAGAACAAAGCCCACGTGGGGAATGGTCTTGAGCAGAGGTGTGGCAAAGGGCTTGTCCATCTTGCTGCGCAGCTCGTGGATGTGGGTACGCAGGGCATCGCTGTCCGGGGGCGAATCGCCCCACAGGGTCTGTTCAAGCCTGGCCCTGGGCACAATGGCCGGAGCAGCCCGCAGAAGTTCTTCCAGAATGGCAAAGGCCGTGGGGCCGAGGCGCAGGGGAATGCCGCTACGGTGCACCGTATGGGTGGACGGATCGAGCTGCAGGTCCTCCCATGTGAGCACCTTCTGGACCTGCCGGCCCTGCGAACGGCGCACTAGGGCCCTGAGTCGCGCGTCGAGCTCCTTCATGGAAAAGGGCTTGACAAGATAGTCGTCCGCTCCGCAGTCCAGGCCCGTGACCCTGTCGGCCACGGTGTCCCTGGCCGTGAGCATGAGGATGGGCACGGGGTTGGCGTAGTCTCTGCGCAAGGTACGGCAGAGGGTAAGCCCGTCCATGCCCGGCAGCATGATGTCCAGCACGATCACGTCAAAGTGCCCGTCCACTGCCTGCCTGAGACCGACAGTGCCGCTGGCGGCACTGTCCAGCTCATAGCCCAGGGGCTCGAGAAAGGCATAGAGGTTGGCGGTAATGTCCTGATTGTCTTCCACAAGCAGGACCCTGATGTTTTTTTGACGCATGCGTCACCTCTTGTTGTCCCGGTGCTGTCGTCGCGGGACGGTATCGGACTTGGGCAGACAGGAAAAGAGCAGTACAGCCGTCGGAAGTTGTACTGCTCTTGCCAAATGTTCCAGGGCCAGATGTTCAGGGGGCAAATGCTCTGGGGACGGACAAAAGGCTAGCGCACGATTTCCAGGTAGTCCACGTCCACTTCCCTGCCGCCGTGATCAAAGTCCACCTCGCCCACGATCCGGATGCGGGTATCTGGGGTGACCGTCTGGCCGCGGAACTTCTTCTTGCCAATGTTGACAATGGTGGTTCCGGAAGCATCGCGGAAGGTATACCTGTTCTTGGAAAGTTGCTCAGTGAGCGAGCCTGTCAGCGTACATTGGGTATCCTCGTAGGCTGTGGCCACCTGGCTTGCCTGGGTGATGGCCGCAGACTGCGGTCCCTTGAAACCGCCCTGAGGTGCGGTCTGGGCAGCACCGGGCGTTGTGCCAGGGCCTTCAAAGGCTGCCAGGGCAGGAGTGGCACAAAGGCAGAGGAAGAGCGCAAGAATGAGTGCACGCATGGGGATTCTCCTTGACAAGAGGGAAGCAGGTCAGAGTACGGGATGACCGAGCCTGGTGTGCCTCGTGTCGGGTTGCTGGTGAAGGGCTTTAGGCACAAGCTTTCTTGCGCCTGTGCCTTTCTGACAGAACACATTAGAGACCCTGGCGTGAAGAAAGTGTGAAGGAGACGGTTCTGCTTCTTCAGCGGGATGATTTTTTTGGGGAAGCACTGCCCTTAGGTGCTTTTTCCGTGGCTGCAGCCCGTGCGGGCGAAGCCTTCTGGACAGGACGAGTCTGGGCGGGAGTCGTGCCCGGGGACGCAGCGGCCTGGTCAGCCGGAGCGGCCGCTGCAGGCTTGCGCGTGCGCAGGGAGAGGCAGGGGGAGATGGTGCCCTCGGCAATCATCTTCCTGCGCAGGCTTTTCAGCTTTTTCGCTATGGAGGCAATGTCCGTGGCTGCCGGGCTCTCGGGAAAGAGGTGCAGCAGGGGCGTGCGCTTGTACACGGCTTCCTGCAGCAGGGGATCGTGGCGTATGGTGCCAATGAGCCTTGCTTCCACCTGCAGGAACTTGCGGGCCGCGCCAAGGAGCCTTGTGCGGGTGAGGCTCACCTCCTCCGGATCCACAATATTGTTGATGGCCACCTGGAAATGGTTGAGATGATGGGCCTTGCTGAGTACCTTGAGGAGCGCGTAGGCATCGGTGATGGCCGTGGGTTCGGGCGTTGTGACCACAAGCTGCACGGCTGCGGATCGGGCGAGCAGGCGCACGGTCTCGGAGAGGCCTGCGCCTAGATCCAGCAGTACAAAGTCATGTTTTTCGGCCAGGGGGCGCAGGGTTTTCAGGAGCAGCTGGCAGGACTTTGTGTCCAGCTGGGCCTGCTGCCCCGTGCCCGAGGCGGCAGGCAGAACATGCAGGCCCGAGGCGGGATCCGTGTGCAGGACCCTGTCAATGGTCGTGCGTCCCTGCAGGACGTCCCAGATGGTGCCGTCCGGGGTAAAGCCCATGAGCACATCCACATTGGCAAGCCCCAGGTCGCCGTCCAGAACAAGGACACTGGCCCCAGATTGCTGCAAAGACAAGGCGAGATTCAGGGTGACGTTGCTTTTGCCAACGCCGCCCTTGCCGCTGAGAATGGCAACACTGAGTGTCTGTGCGGGCATGGAAGACTCCGAAAAAGACAGGGATGGGCAGGGAAGGGAACGAAGAGGGAAGGAACAGGGTCAGCAGGAGAACAGGAAGCGCTTTTCCTCGGCACTGACCCTGGCTTCGTCCTCGTGGATCGTCACGGGCAGGGACATGTCCTGCGGCTCGCTGGAAGGCTTGAGGCAGGCAAGCTGAGGATCCAGTCGTTCAATCAGCTCCTCCGGCTGCAGCTCCGCCCAGGCGTGATCCGGCAGGGAACAGAGAAGGACCGCGGCCGGCTGATGCCGATCTCCCTGGAGTTCCAGGATTTCCCTGGCCAGGGCCTGCGCCCGCAGCCAGTCCGTGGCCGGCATGAGCAGGGCCGCACTGCGGGCGTCCAGGCTGATGAGGCTGTCGCATTCCTGGGCCAGGGAGGCGAGTACCTTGACGGGGTCGGCGCTGCGCACCCCTTTGGGAAAGAGGCGCAGGAAGAGAATCTGCGTTTCTTCGCAGCCCCGCTGGTAGCGCCTGGCTTCCGCTGTCAGGGACAGCAGAAGATCAGAGTACCCCGGCCCGAGTGCGGTCCTGTCTGCATGCGTCCTGCTAGGACTTTGCGTGCGTTTGCTCATGTCTGTAGAGCAGATAGGCATGGGTGAAGCCGTCTATGTCTCCGTCAAGCACGGCGTCCACGTCCGTGGACTCGAAGCCTGTGCGGTGATCCTTGATAAGGCGGAAGGGTTGCAGGGTATAGGTCCGGATCTGGCTGCCAAAGGCAATGGCTTCCTTGCTGGCATAGCTTGCCTGGCGTTCGGCATCGCGCTTTTCCAGTTCCAGATTGTAGAGTCGGCCCATGAGGATGCGCATGGCGCTGTCCTTGTTGTGGTGCTGGCTGCGTTCGTTCTGGCACTGGGCCGTGATGCCCGTGGGAATGTGAGTGATGCGCACGGCCGAGGTGGTGGTATTGACGCCCTGGCCGCCGGGACCGGAGGAGCGGAAGGTATCGATGCGCAGATCCGATTCCTTGATGTCCAGCTTGATGTCATTGCCGATGTCCGGGATGACGTCAATGGAGGCAAAGGAGGTGTGGCGCCGGCCTGAGGCATCGAAGGGCGAGATGCGGATGAGGCGGTGAATGCCGCGCTCGCTGCGCAGCTGGCCAAAGGCATAGGGCCCGACAATGCGCAGGGTGACACGCTTGATGCCGGCCTCGTCGCCTGGCAGGCAGTCCAGTTCCTCGACCTTGAAGGCATGGCGGGCCGCCCAGCGCAAGTACATGCGCTGCAGCATCTCGGCCCAGTCCTGAGCTTCCGTGCCGCCGGCACCGGAATGGATTTCCATGATGGCATTCTGGGAATCTTCCTCTGCGCCAAGCAGGGTGACCATTTCCGTGTCGTCGAGCTTGTGATCGAGCAGGGTGCATTGCTCGTCCAGAGAGGCGAGCAGTTCCTGCATCTCCTCTCCCTGCGCCTCCTGAACCAGTTCCAGCAGCGTGTCCAGATCCTCCCAGCAGCGCTTCAGATCGGCATAGCGTGCGGCATTGGCTTCCAGACGGCTCTTTTCCTGCAGTAGGGGCTTGAGTTCCTCATGATTGTCCCAGGCGCCGGGCTCGGAGAGCTTCTTTTCTATCTCTGCCAGGCGCTTGTCCGTGCCCGTGACGTCAAAGACGCCTCCACAGGCTCTGGAAGCGGTTGGTCAGTTCCTGGCAGCGCGGGCGAAGTTCACTCAGTTGCAGCATTGTCATTGTATCCTTCTGATGGTTCCCGATGGATTCCGGGTAAGGTAGAGCAGCCCTGCAAGCAGAAGCGCGCAGACAGCGGGCAGGGCGTAAAAAAGTTTGTGGAAAGGGCTGGTCTCGTTCTCAGTGCGGGCCTGGGCCCACAGGGCCTGAGCCTGGAACTGCGGGCCTGAAAAGACGAGGCGCCCCCTGGCATCGAAAATGGCCGAAATGCCTGTATTAGTACAGCGCACAAGCCAGCGGTTCTGCTCCAGGGCTCTTAGGCCCGTGAGGGCCAGATGCTGCCAGGGCGCTGCAGTGTCCCCAAACCAGCCGTCGTTGCTCACGTCAATGAGCACGTTGGCGCCCTTTGCCACGCGTTCCTGGGCAAGCCAGGGAAAGACGGCCTCATAGCAGATGAGCGGCCCCATGGCGAGGGAGCGCTGGCGCAGGGGCGCCGTGCGTGTGCCCGCGCTGTAGGCACCCACTTCCTGCAGCAGACTGGCAAGGAAGTCCCAGCGCAGGAAGGAGGGCACATATTCCCCGAAGGGCACAAGGTGCTCCTTGTCGTAGCTGCCGGCCGGCGAGCCGTAGGCATCCAGCAGCCAGACCCTGTTGTAGACATGGGTTGCGCCGCCAAGGGCCCGTTCCATGCCCGGTGCGCCGGTGAGCAGCGGCATGCCGGCCTCCGCGCACAGGGCCATGAGCCTGCGGGTGTGCCGGGAATGGGCCAGATCAAAGGGCATGGCCGTTTCCGGCCAGAGAATGAGCCCGCGGCCAAGGTAGCCTGCCAGTGCCTGGCGATCCCCATCTGTCTGAGCGACCGACCGGGCCCTGTGCAGGGCCTCGCGGGTCAGGTTTATATAGGTGTCCACGGTCCGGGTGCGAAAGGCTTCCACCCACTTCTGGTTCTGATCGATATTGCCTTCCACAAGCAGGACGGGAAAGACGGATGGATCTGCCACCGGGCGGGGCAGGGCAAGAGGCGCTTTGTCGGGACCTGTGGCCGCAGTCTGCGGATGCGCCTGCAGCTGCCAGAGTCCGTAGCCGCCAAGGGCCAGGGCGAGCACCAGGGCTCCGCCAAGGGCCCTGAGCCTTCCCGTCAGAAGAGCGCCCGTGAGCATGAGGGCTGCGCCGGCCCACAGGGAGCCTGTGAGGGTGGCGCCCAGTGTGTCGGCTGCCTGCATGGTCCAGGGCCAGAGAATCAGGGCGCCCGAGAGGGGCAGCCAGGGAAAGCCTGCCGCCAGGGCATAGCCGTATTCGAGAAAATACCAGACAAGAGCCAGGGCAAGTGCCGAGGCGCTGTTTTCCGGCTGCCAGAAGCGGTGCACGAGCAGGGCAAAGAGGCCTGCCTGCGTGGCCAGGGCCACGGCCACGAGCACGGCACAGGGCGCTGCCACGGTCATGGGCAGTCCGCCCACGCGGGAGAGGGGGACCGTGAGCCAGGACAGGGCAAGAATGTGGCCAATGGAGGCGGCAAGCCAGCCGCCAAGAAAGGCCTTTTTCGGAGTTGGGGCACCATGGCCCAGCAGGGCCAGTCCCGCAGGGCAGGCCAGGACCAGCAGGGGGCAGGAGAAAAGGGGATTGGGAAAGCCAAGCCACAGACCGGCGATCACGAGGAGCGATGCCAGCAGACGGATCTGTGTGAAACCTGTAGTGAACGCCATGGCTGAAAACTCCGGCACGCCGCATGCCTGGGGAGAAGGCTGTTTCCCCCAATTTGACGAGGCGTGCGCTGCCTCCATGCTGTTGGTTGAAGTGGGGCTGAAGGGCAAAGGACACGGACAGAGCACGGAAAAGGTACGGACGGGTGCCCTGATGTGCCGCTCTTCTGCTGAGGCAGGGCGTGAAGTCGTGCGCGCTCGCCCTGACACAGTATGCCCCGGCCTGCAGACGCCCCTGTGTCCGCTCCGTGTCTGTTGTGGCACCGTCCTGCGGCATTCCGCGATATGCTGGCAGGTGCCCATGTCCTGCCAGTTTCCGGATCCTTGTGGAAGGGAGCCCGGGAAACCCTGCCCCCAACTAAACTTTTACAGAAAGAAATTCAAGGCCGTATCACGTGGGGATCCCGAAGCCTCTCGGAGCGTTCTGGCCGCCCTGTCCGGCATGAAAAAAGACCAGGGCGTGTGCCGCTGGTCTTGAAAGCGCAGGGACGGCGTCAGGGGCTTTCGACCCCCTGATCCCTGGCGCTTGTCACTGTCTTTCTTCTGCAGGCTTGTCGGAGCTGTCTTTGTCGCTTTCCGTGCTCTTGGTCATGCGCAGGAGCTTGACGTGCTTCTTGTCGGCATCAAGAATGGTAAAGGTCCAGCCCTCCACTGTCATGCTCTCGCCCACGGCAGGCACGTGTCCGGCCTCCATGGAGAGGAAGCCGCCAATGGTGTCCACGTCTTCCGATTCAATCTTCGGTCCGAACTCGGCCAGATCCTCCAGGTAGACTCGGGCAGACATCTCGTAGGCATTGTTGCCGAGATCCGTGATGGTATCCTTGGCCGGCTTGTCGTGCTCGTCCTCGATGTCTCCGAAGATTTCCTCCAGCACGTCTTCGAAGGTGATGAGACCGCTGGTGCCGCCGTACTCGTCCAAGGCAATGGCTATGTGCTGCTTGCGCAGGCGGAATTCCTGCAGCAGGGTGGGGATGGATTTGGTTTCCGGGACAAAGAAGGCCTCGCGCATGATGGTGGAGACCGGATCCTGCAGGGCGCTGGTATTGCCCAGGCACTTGAGCAGATCCTTGGCATGGACAACACCGACAATGTTATCCCTGTTGTCCCGGTATACGGGCAGTCTGGAGTGCCCGGAACTGATGACCGTCTGCGCCACCTCGTTCAAGGGGGTGTCGTCCTCCACGCAGTCTATGTCTGCCCTGGGGGTCATGGTGTCCTGCACCTGCAAATCCTTGAAACGAAGGATGCCCAGCATCATGGCACTCTGTTCCGGTTCGACTTCGCCATCTGCACGGGCATCAATGATGGCTCTTTCCAGGCTTTCTTCTTGTTCATGGCCGAAGAAGTGGCCAAGCCGGCCCCAGAGACTGGTACTGTGGCCCGAACTGCCGCTGTCCAATGTCAGCTCCTTTGCTGATTGTTCCGGGATCTGAACGTCTCCTGGTCCGGGACGTCAGGCTTGGGCAGACAGACTCCGGCAGGGCGCACAGGGAAAAGAGGCGCTCGTTCTGCCCGGAGGCCGGGCAGGGGAGCTTTCGCACTCCCTGTCCTTCGTGGAAAATCTGCCAAGCTCCCTTCTTGTAGCCTGTCCTGCCCGTACAGGTCAACAGCCCGCAATCTGTACGTTTCGTCTTTGGCCGAAAAAGAGAAAGCCGCCCTCTCCTCATGCGGAAAGAGCGGCGCAAATTTTCTGTTTCCAGGCCTGTGCTCGGTGCGCGGTTCCTGTCGGCCTGTCAGGAGCGCACCTTGTGGAAGCGCAAAAGCCCGAGCTTGTGCAGATGGATTTCCAGGCAGTCCACGGCCGCAGGCGTCACCCCGGAAATGCGGCCGGCCTGGCCGAGGCTTGCGGGACGGATGCGGCAGAGCTTTTCCACCACCTCGTTGGAGAGGCCGGCTACGGTGCGGTAGTCCAGATCGTCCGGCAGGGGTGTTTCCTCGAGCTTGAGGCTGCGCTGGACCAGGGCCTTCTGGCGATCCATGTAGCCCTTGTACTTGACGTCGGACTGTATGGTAAGCCTTGTGAAGGCATCAATGCCTTCAAGCCGTGCATCGAGCTCCGTATCCAGGCTGCGCAGTGTGTCAAGATCGACTTCGGGCCTGCGCAGGATGTCGGCAAGGGTCTGCCCCTGCAGGGAGGAATCGCAGGCTCCTGTCTCCTGATTCCTGGTCTGGCAGCGCCTGTGCTCGAGCAGATCCGTGACGTTTCGGCACTGCTCGCGCCTGCGCTCGAACTGTTCCCAGCGCCTGTCGTCCACAAGGCCCAGCTCGCGGCCAATGGGGGTGAGGCGCATGTCCGCCGTGTCCTCGCGCAGGAGCAGGCGGTGTTCGGCCCTGGAGGTGAACATGCGGTAGGGCTCCATGGTGCCCGAGGTGACGAGATCGTCCACAAGCACGGCCATGTAGGCTTCGTCCCTGCGCAGCAGGAAGGGGGGCCGATTCTTGAGGCGGCAGGAGATGTTGAGGGCTGCCCACAGACCCTGGGCAGCAGCCTCCTCGTAGCCCGAGGTGCCGTTGATCTGGCCGGCAAACCACAGCCCGGGAACGGCCTTGGTTTCCAGGGTCTTTCTGATCTGCACGGGGTTGGCATAGTCGTATTCTATGGCATAACCCGGCCGGACCATGACGGCGTGCTCCAGGCCCCGGATGGAGTGGATCATGCGCTCCTGTATGTCCAGAGGCAGGCTTGTGGAGATGCCGTTGCAGTAGACTTCCGCACCGTCCAGGCCTTCGGGCTCCAGGAACACGTGATGGCGCTCCCGGTCGGGGAAGCGGGCCACCTTGTCTTCGATGGAAGGGCAGTAGCGGGCCCCTGTGCCCCTGATGACGCCTGTGAAGAGGGGCGAGCGGTCAAAGCCCTCGCGAATGATGTCGTGGGTTTCTGTACTGGTCCAGGTAATGTGGCAGGGCACCTGGGGCAGGGCCGGAGCCGGTCCGCAGAAGCTGAACTGCGGCAGGGGATCGTCCGAGTACTGTGGTTCCAGCACGGAAAAGTCGATGCTGCGGGCAAGAAGCCGCGGAGTTGTACCCGTCTTGAGGCGGCCAAGCTGTATGCCCAGGGCAGTCAGCGCCTTGCTGAGATCCGTGCTCGGCTCATCGCCCAGGCGCCCGGCAGGCAGGTTGATGAGGCCTATGTGGATGCGCCCGTCCAGGAAGGTGCCCGTGGTCAGCAGCACGTTTTTCGCCGCAAAGCTCAGGCCCTGTTTGGTCTTTACGCCCGTAATGGCACGATCGTCGGTCGTGAGTGCCGTGACCTGGTCCTGCCAGATGAGAAGACGGGGCAGGGAGAAGAGGGTCCTGCGGACGTTCTGCATGTAGTGGGCACGGTCCATCTGCCCCCTGGTGGCCCGCACGGCAGGCCCCTTGCTCATGTTGAGGACACGCATCTGTATCCCCGAGGCATCGGCCCACAGGCCCATCTGACCGCCCAGTGCGTCGATTTCGCGGACCATGTGGGTCTTGGCAAGGCCGCCAATGGCCGGATTGCAGGAAAGATGGCCGAGCCTGTCCACATTGCCGGTGATGAGCAGGGTGGAGTGGCCGAGCCTGGCCAGGGCGCAGGCAGCTTCACAGCCGGCGTGGCCGCCGCCGACAACAATGCAGTCAAAGAGAGTGCTCACGGGGATCGTCCTAGAAACTGTTCGTGCCAAGGGCAATGCGGGCAAAAATCTGCGCATCCTTCAGCGTGGCCGTGATGGAGGAGAGCTCGTTGGGTTCGTGGCAGCAGGAGCGAATGGTGCTCCAGACGCAGGCGGCAAGGCCCCTGTGACGGAGCAGGGCGGCCACCGTGCCACCGCCTATGCCCACGGGACGGGGCGTGATGCCGGCTTCGGCCAGGGCCTGGGTCAGGGCTCTGACCACGGGCGCGTCGGCCTCGGTCGCTGATGCAGGGTTGCACACGGGCACCTCGACGCTGACCGTGGCGCCATGGCGGGCCGCGCAGGCCGAGGCCCGCTCCCGGACTTTGCAGAAGACGCTGTCCACATCCGTTTCGGGCAGGATGCGGCAGTCCATCCAGAAGACGTCGCGTCCTGGCATGATGTTGACGCCGTCCACGTTGTTTTCGTGCCGGGTGGGGGTAAAGGTGCTGACAGGGGGTGCAAAGAGGGGATTGCGATCGGAAAAGTCCTGAGCGAGGTTTTGCAGATCCATGATGATGGCCGAGGCAGCCACCAGGGCATTGACGCCCTTGTACGGCAGGGAGGCGTGGCACTGCTCGCCAGTCACCGTGAACTTGAGCCAGCAGAGACTCTTTTCGGCAATCTCTATTTCCGAGCCGTCTGGAGAGCCGCCGTCCGGGACGATGTAGAGATCGTCTGCCGGGAAAAGATCGCCACGCTCAGCAAGCACATGGGCAAGGCCCATGGTATTGCCGCATTCCTCGTCGCTCATGAAGACAAGCTTCAGGGTGTATTCGGGCACAATGTGCAGCTCCTGAAGCCCCTTGGCCAGCAGCAGCATGGAGACCAGGGCCTGTTGATTGTCTTCCACACCGCGGCCCATGAGCAGATCGCCCCTGCGCTTCACAACCCAGGGGTCGGTCTTCCACAGGCTAAGATCCCCGCAGGGCACCACGTCCATGTGGGCAAAGAGCCAGAGCGCCCTTGTGCTCCTGCCTGGGAGGGTGGCAATGAAGTTGGGGCGCAGGCCGCCCGGCACACGAGGATCCGGGGCATCGACATGCACAATGTCCGTTATGTTGTGAGCCCTGAGAAAGTCCTCGATCAGGGCTGCCTTGGCAGCTTCGCCCTCTCCGCCGTTCTCCGGGCCCACGGCCCGGGCCGCCGTGAGTGCTGACTGCAGCTCGAAGACCAGATCACCTTGTCTGTCCAGAAGGGATACGAGTTTGGCAAGCATGACACTCTCCATGAGCAGTTTTTTTGTGGCGCCTGTCTTATGCCAGAACCGCCTGAAGGTGCAAGGCCCGTGCGGCCCCGCCAGCGTTTCAGGCAGGCCGCTGGTACTAGCCCGGCAAAAGCTCGGGCAGACATCCCGGGCTGCGGGAGGCGACAAAAAAGGGAGGCTCCGCACACGCGAAGCCTCCCTTTTTGCCGTTTCGGCAGGAAAACGTATGTGGCCTAGTGACCCTTGGCAGCACGCTTGGATGCCTTCAGGGGGTTGACCTTTGCTGCAGCTGCAGCTTCCACCTTGATGTGGGTGGCGAAGTTGCAGCGGCCTCCGGCCCACTTGCTGGTGGGGTTGGGGTAGCTGGAGCAGAAATTTTCACCTTCGAATTCGCGCAGGCGATCACAGCCTGTGCACTTGTCAATAGCAGGCGCGACCACGAAACCGTTCACGACGACACCTTCGGGTGTCCTGGTAGCATTTTGCAATGCGAGCATGACTTTTGTCCCTCCCGGCGCTGGGCGCCGTTACAAAAATTGGAAAGGCACCATACGTCCCGAAGTCTTGACCTGTCAAGGAGCTGGAACGCTTTTTTTTGCAGACATGACAGGAACGGAGCCTGACCTGCCGTCCGGATTCGCATTCCAGTCTGCAGGGAGCCTGTCAGGGCTGATTGGGAAGCGTCACAGCCTTGTCATGAAAATGTCATGGCACAAGGGGCAGTGCTTGTCCCAAGGCAGTTTTTTTGCCCCTTGTCCTGCCTGGGCACTGTACCAGCGGCACGCCCCGGGCCGGGAAGTTTCGGTAGTTTGCCCCTGAATTTGCGTGCCTTGCCTCTTGCGGGACGCGCCGCACAGGGGTAGCATATTGGTCTTTTGCAGACAGCCCCCGCCAGTTTTTTGCAAATTTCTTGCAAAACCTCTGTCTTTTTTGTAGTGACTTGCGGGGAAGATGCAAAATTCCCGAACCGCTGGACGTTGTAACGCCTGCCTGCCCGCCCCACGTGCCCCCTGTGCGCAAGGCAGGGCAGTGTGCCTGTGCCGGCCCTTGAGTGCGTTTTTTGTGCCTGCCTTTTTTGCGGGCCCGTGGCTGGCGGTTTTCTGCCATTGATCTTTTTGGAGGTGTCTCTTGTTGTTTGTCAGTGAAGCTTTTGCCATGGCTCCGCCCCAGGGCGCTGCAGGTGCTGCCCCGAGTGGTACAGACATGCTGATGCAGTTCTTCCCCCTCATCCTCATGTTTGTGATCTTCTGGTTCCTGCTCATCCGTCCGCAGCAGAAGCGTGCCAAGGCACACAAGGCCATGCTGGCCGCCCTGAAGAAGGGGGACTACGTCATTTCCTCCGCCGGCCTTCTGGGCCGCATTGTGGAAATCGACGAGGAAACCGTGCTGCTCGAGTGTGGCGAATCCAAGCTGCGCATGAGCCGTGCTGCCATTGGTAATGTTGTCGACAAGGATGGCAAGCCCGTCGAGCCCGAACCAGCCAAGAAGAAGTAACGAATTTTTCTTCGTTGAGCCACGCTTTCTGTCCGTCCTCTGTGCGGCAGAAAGCGTCTTTTCATTTTTCAGCTGAAGTATACTGCGCGGCACAGCCGCCTGCGTTCCCTGATTTTTTGGAGTCACCATGATTCATAGATGGCGTGTCCTTGTCATCCTGCTGGTTCTAGTGCTGACACTTGCCTATGCCCTGCCCAACATCCCGATTCTGGGCACAGCCCTGGCACCCATACTGCCGGACAGCAGGGTCAACCTGGGCTTGGACCTGAAGGGCGGTATCCACCTCACCCTTGGCGTGGAAGTGGATAAGGCCGTGAGCAACTCCCTGGCTATCACGGGCCAGGACTTGCGCCGTGAAGGCCAGGAAAAGAAGATTGCCGTGCTGCGTCCGCGTGTGGTTGGCGGCACTACCCTGGAATTCCTTGTGCCCCGTGCCTCGGACGAGGAGCCGCTCAAGGAACTGGTCGCCAAGCGGTTTCCCCAGCTTGTGCTGGATGACCCCCAGCGCGGCGATGCGGGCCAGCTCAGATACATGGCCCACCTGGCTCCCGAAGAAATCAAGCGCATAGAGGAGCTGGCCATGGACCAGGCCCTGCGCACCATCCGCAACCGCATCGACCAGTTCGGCGTGGCCGAACCCGATATCCGCAAGCAGGCCGGCAATCGCATCCAGGTCCAGCTGCCCGGCATTTCCGATCCCCGCCGTGCCGTCCAGCTGCTCGGCCAGACCGCACATCTGGAATTCCATCTTGTGCGCGATGATGTGGATCCCACCAAGCCCGTGCTGCCCGCAGGCGTCATTGCCCTGCCGCTGCTCGAAAAGGATCCGGGCCGGCAGGAACAGCCACAGCAGCTCATTGCCGTGGAACGCGATGCCATGCTGACCGGCGAGGATGTCTCGGACGCCCGTCCGGCCTTTGACCAGATGAATCAGGCCTACGTGACCCTGAACTTCAACAGCCGCGGTGCGGACATCTTCGAGCGCGTGACAGCCGAGAACGTGAACCGCCGCATGGCCATTGTCCTGGACGGCAAGGTCTACTCTGCCCCGGTGATCCGCGAACGCATCGGCGGCGGCAGGGCCAGCATCTCCGGCAACTTCACCACGGCCGAGGCCCAGGACCTGGCCATCGTGCTGCGTGCAGGCTCCCTGCCCGCACCCGTGACTGTCCTGGAAGAACGCACGGTCGGTCCCTCCCTTGGTCAGGAATCCATTGACAGCGGTCTTCTGGCAGGTCTGGTGGGCGCTGCCACAGTCATGATCTTCATGGCCGTGTACTACGGCATGAGCGGTGTCATTGCCGACGTCATCCTCTGCTTTACTCTGCTCATCATCCTGGCAGGCATGTCCGCCTTCGGAGCCACCCTGACCCTGCCCGGCATTGCCGGCATCGTGCTGACCATCGGTATGGCCGTGGACGCCAACGTGCTCATCTACGAACGAATACGAGAGGAGCTGCGGCGGGGCTTCTCGCCCCTGGCAGCCGTCAAGGCGGGTTTTGATGCCGCCTCCGTGGCCATCATCGACTCCAACCTGACGACCATAATCACGGCTGTCATCCTCTACCAGTTCGGTACAGGACCCGTGCGCGGCTTTGCCGTGACCCTGACCCTGGGCATTGTGGGATCCATGTTCACGGCCGTGTTTGTGTCCCGTGTCATTTTCGAATATATCGCCCGCGCCCGTGGCTCCAAGGGTCTGAGCATCTAGTTGCCGGAGGGACACATGCCATTCCATATTGTAAAACCCAACGTCAATATCAATTTCATCGGCAAGCGCAAGATTGGCTATACGGTCTTTGCCATAGCCCTGCTTCTTTCCTTGGCTTCCGTGATCTTCGGCAACGGCCTGAAGCTCGGCATCGACTTTGCCGGCGGTGTGATAGCCCAGGTGCACTTTGCCCAGAACATAGAGGATCAGACCCTCAAGAAGGGACTGGATGTGCCGGAACTGCCCGGCCTCTCCATTCAGCGCTACGGTGAAGTGGGCAGGGACTACCTGCTGCGCTTCAACTCCAGCGAACTGACGCCCATGGAGCTGCGTACCCGCATAGAACAGTCCCTGGTCAAGGCCTTTCCTGACAATCCGGCTGCCATGGAGCGCCTGGAGGTCGTGGGCCCCAAGGTCGGCAAGGATTTGACGGAAAAGGGCCTGAGCGCCATCTTTTATGCCATTCTCACCATTGCCGTGTACATCTCCGGCCGCTT
Organism: uncultured Desulfovibrio sp.; assembly: GCA_944327295.1. Classification (GTDB taxonomy): domain Bacteria; phylum Desulfobacterota; class Desulfovibrionia; order Desulfovibrionales; family Desulfovibrionaceae; genus Desulfovibrio. Next base: position 111,180 of record CALVHF010000003.1, read on the forward strand.
TGAGCAGCGTTGGATGGCAGCAGCCGCCATGGCGGCCTGCCTGTGGGGCGCCACCTATGTGGTGGGCCTGGCCGGAGTGAGCACAGGCATCCTTGTCTGCGTGGCCATGGCCATTACCCTGGGCGTGTGCTTCTTCATGCGTCTCAACTTTGCCCTGGCCGCAGTGACCAGTCTGCTGGTGGTGGTGGTTATAGCCGTGGGGCTGCTCTCGTTCATGAGCATCGATCTCGATCTCAATGTGCTGGCAGCCATCCTGACCATCATAGGCTATGCCCTGAACGATACCATCATCACCTTTGACCGCCTGCGCGAAAACCTGCGTCTGCATGCCGACAAGCCGCTCGACATACAGATCAACCAGAGTATCAACCAGACGCTGGCCCGTACGGTCCTCACTGTGTCCACAACCCTGATGGCCTCCATTTCCCTGCTTATCCTGGGTGGCGGCGTCATCTACTCCTTTGCCCTGACCATGACCGTGGGTGTGGCCGTGGGTACTTTCTCGACACTCTTTGTGGCCTGCCCCATGCTGCTGGCCCTGGGTGACAGGGACTTCTACGTGAAGGTCTCCAAGAAGGAGACCTACGAAAAGCCCGGCGAGCACGGTATGGTGTAATCCTGGCTGAAGGCCCATGCGGGGCATGCCGGGCCTGCCTCGCGTGCGTGCATTTTCTGAGGGGATCCTTCCGACAGACCTTCCTTGTCGGCAGGATCCCCTTTTTTTGTTTGTCCCGTGATCTGTACTCAGAATTTCCGGCACCGGGGGCCTCGAGTTCCCCCTGAGGGAGGTTTCATGGCTGAAGAAAAGCGCATCGACGAGACGGATGTCCGCATCATAGAATGCCTGCACGAAAACTCGCGCACGACTATGAAGGAGCTTGGCGGGAAGGTGCACCTGACAGGCCAGGCTGTCCGCAACAGGGTGGAGCGCCTGGAGAGCCTGGGCATTCTTGAGCGCTATACCGTGAACGTGAACTGTCCGGTCTTTGGCTACAGGATACATGCCCTTATCAGGGCCCGCATGACCAGGACGGAACAGGCGGCCTTCCTTGCCCTGTGCACGCCCTCCTGCAGCAGACTTGTGCACTGCTATGCCGTAACCGGCGCCCACAATGTCTTTTTTGACATCTATTTCAAGGAGATGGACGCCATGCAGGCTGTCCTGGACAAGGCAGGCGAGCACTGCAACATCGAGGTGCAGATTGTTCTGCAGGAAAACGGACGCTGAACGCACAGGAGCTGGCAGGGATGTGTGCCCGGGACGTGCGTCGGTGATTCTGGCAAGCCTGCGATTCGTCCGGCCAGCCCTCTTGCAGACAAAAAACAGCCCGGAAGTGCATGAGGGCACGTTCCGGGCCGCAAAGAAGAGGATCTATCTGCAGGGAGCAGACTGGCAGGATTGGCAGGGGCTGCTCCCTAGAAGGTGCAGACCTCGCCGTCTTCGGGCATGTGCATCTTCTCGTGCAGGCCAAGCCTGTTCAGACGCTCCTTCATGTCCGCACGGGTGATGGAGGCATGGGCCACGTTGTCCATGTGGCTTATGACAATTTCGGCCTCCGGGCAGGCCTTTCTCACCATGGCCACGTCCTGATCGTCCATGATGAGGCGGCCAAAGCCCACCAGTTCGGCCGCGCAGGCATTGAGGACAATGACATCGGGGGCAAAGCGCTGCAGGGTGTCGGCCACGCCCTCGTACCAGATGGTGTCGCCGGCCACATAGAGCGTTTTTTCTTCGGGGTGGCTGAAGAGGACACCGCAGGAGGGGCCGCAGGGCACTATCGTGCCGTGGCAGCCTGGCGTCCTGGTGAGGGCAATGCCGGCAAAGGAAGAGCTCGAGCCCAGGACATCCACCCTGGCAAAGCCCGAACGGGCCAGGACTTCGGCATCTTCGCTGCTCTGCACAAGGCAGGGCATATCCTTGGGCAGATAAGCGCCCACGGTGCCGTCCTGAGCCATGTCTATGTGATCGGGGTGCACATGGGTGATGATGCAGGCATCGACGCCCTTCAGCACCTCTTCTCTCGTCATGGGCAGATCGTGGATGGGCATGGGAATGGTTTTCTGTTCGGGGTGGCAGACCTGAAAGGGCGTGTCGGCAAAGCAGCCCATGCTGCCCTTGCCGGCAAGCCAGGGATCGATGAGAAAGGTTGTCCCGGCAAAGGTGACGCGCAGGGTGGCATTGCGGATTTGTTCTATGCGCATGGGAAACTCCTTGAAAAAAATGGGGTGCAGGAATGCGTGCCGTCTTCTTTCGTACAGGGTGCGGATGTAGCCTCTGCGAGCCCCTCTGGCCAGAGCCTGAGTCAAGAAATTCTCCATCCGCACTTGATTTTGCCAAGAGCTGACAGAAAGGACAGGCACCTGGAGTTCCCTGAGCGGAGCATTTTTCTGCCCTGCTTCCGTCTGTCCCCTTCCACTGACTGGCCATGCAATCAGTTATATTTCCTGTGGCACAGGTTGTGCCTTTGTGCTATAGTTCACCACAGTAGAGAATTTGCATGGAATAACGGGAGCCACCCTGACGCGAGCAAAAGCCTGTCAGGACAGGGCACCTTTCCCGACGGAACAAGCCTTATGGAAGAGAGCGGAGACAGGACAAGATGCCGCATGGTGCGTGAGATCACGAGCCGTATCCTGCACAAGCACTACTGCGAGAACAATGTCGAGGCCATTGTCAGTACCTTTTCGGACACCTTCAGCTGGATAGGCGCTGCAGAGCACGAGTATGCCGTGGGCGGAGACAGAGTAAGAGGGATTTTCCGGCAGTTTGCCGGCAAGGTGCCCAAATGCAACATTTCTGACGAACACTATGATGTTCTGGAGCTGGCAGAGGACATCTATCTGTGTTCCGGCATGTTCTATGTTGCCACGGATCCCGGCACGGGCATCTTCCTCCGCGTCCATCAGCGCATCACGATACTGTTCCGCTGGGAAGGGGAGAGCCCCAGGTGCTGCCACATCCACATTTCCAATCCGTATACGGAAATGAACGACAAGGATGTGGGCTTTCCCACCCAGATGGCCAGCGAATCCCGCAAGTACGTGCAGGAAGAGGTCCGCACCAAGACCATGGCCCTCGAGAAGCAGGCGCGCTTTCTGGAAAGAAAGAGCTACGAGGATTCCCTGACCGGCATCTACAACAGAAGCAAGTTCAACCAGATCCGCAATGCCTCCTTCAAGGGGCCCTTAGGCGTGGCCTTCTTCGATCTCAACGGCCTCAAGCAGGTCAACGATCTGTACGGCCATGCGGCGGGTGACGAGCTCATCCGCAAGACCGTGCAGTGCATTGACGGCTTCTTCCGCAACAAGTGCTACCGCATAGGCGGCGACGAAATCATCGTGGCAGACGACAGCAGTGACGAGGCGACCTTCAGAAGGAACGTGGAACTGGCCCGCCGCTGCATAGAACACACGAGGGGCAGCGTGTCCATCGGCATTTCCTGGCGAGACGAAGCCTGCTTTGACGAGCAATTTTATGAGGCCGACCGGGCCATGTACGACGAAAAGAAGCGCTTCTACAGACTCAAGGAGCACGATCGCCGCAGAGGCTAGGACAACCGGACAGCGAAAAGGCTGGCTCCGGTGGCAGCTGCCCCGGAAGACTGCTGCAAAGGGACAGCTGCCGGCACAGGGCACTGGGACATCCAGACAGATTCCAGATATTCCGGAGGCTTGCCGCCGTATTCCCGGGAAGAGGGAAGGGAGCACATTGACGCAGACCGGGGCATGATTATGTTAGTATAAGCCTGAAGGCCTGGCTGCCCTGCCTGCCGATTCTTCGCAATCGCCTGTGCACGGGCGGCAGGACCCTTGAGCCAGGGCTGGCAGGGCGATGCAGACTGCCTGCTGCTCCTGTCTGTTCCTGGAATCTTGGCGTGTCATGAAGAGAAGAGAGACAGGTCTGCGCGCAGCGCATGGCCTGTTCCCGGGCAGGAATCAGGTACATGCCCGGACGTGCTGAAGGTCAGGTGACATGGCACGCAGCGTTTCGGAGGAACAATGGCTGTTTCATACAAGGATTATTACGCACTGCTTGGTGTGGACCGCTCGGCGGACAAGGACACCATTGCCAGGGCTTTCAAGAAGCTTGCGAAAAAATACCATCCCGATCTCAATCCCGGCGACAAGAAGGCCGAGGAAAAGTTCAAGGAAATCAACGAGGCCTACGAAGTCCTCAAGGATCCCAAGAAGCGCCAGCTCTACGATCAGCTCGGTCCCAACTGGCAGCAGGGGCAGCAGTTTGACGGCTTCGGCGGCTTTGGCGGTTTCGGCGGTCAGGGCTTTGACCGGGGCAATGTCCACTTCTCCTTTAACGGCCGCGACATGGGCGGCATGGGCGGAGGCGACTTCTCGGACTTCTTCCAGTCGCTCTTTGGCGGCCGCGATGTCTTTGGCGGCCAGGGCGGTCGCGCACGCTCCATGCGCGGCAGTGATTTGCAGATGGATCTTTCCCTCTCCCTGGAGGACGTCCAGAAGGGCGGCCAGCGTTCCCTGCAGATCCCGGACGGGACGTCCTACAAGACAATCAAGGTCAACATCCCGCAGGGTGTGCGGGACGAGGGCCGGCTGCGTCTGGCAGGTCAGGGCCAGCCAGGCCCCGGCGGTCGCGGCGATCTCTATGTCCAGATCCACTACAAGCCTCATCCCGTTTTCAGGGTGGACGGCAGCAATCTGCACTGCACCCTGAACGTTGCCCCCTGGGAAGCGGTCCTGGGCGGAACGGTGGAAGTGCCCACCCTTGAGGGCATGGTGCAGATGAACCTGCCTGCCGGCTGCTCGTCCGGCCGCAAGTTCCGCCTGCGCGGCAAGGGCCTCGGACCCGAGGGCAGCAGGGGCGACATCTACGCCACCCTGCAGATTCAGGTGCCCGCACACAGTTCGCCGGAAGAGCTGGATCTGTGGAACAGGCTCGCCCGGTGCTCGACCTTCAGGGCCAGAGGGTAGGAGGCATACTCATGACCAACATCATCATTCGCAAGGAAACGGATCTGCCGGCCCAGTCCTGCCTCATGAGCGAAGAGGAATTCCTGGACCGCACGGGACTGCCCCGCGAGCGTCTTGTGGAGCTTCTGCAGCTGGACTGGCTGCACTTTGTGCGCACGCAGCAGACCCTGCTCTTTCAGGAAGACGACATAGCCCGCGTGCGCAAGCTGGAGCGCCTGTGCTGCGACTTCGAGCTGCCCGTGGTTGGCGGCACCATCGTGGTGGAACTTCTGGACCGCATCAGCGAGCTGGAACGCGAAATCCGCCATCTGCGTCGGTTGATCTGACGGATTTGCTCTGGCGTCTTTGCCCGGACGGCAACCGCATCTTTCGGGCAGCAGCCTTGAGGAGGTCCTGCCGTGGCATGCGGCCTTCTGTCTGAACAGGGGCAGGCAATGGGGCACAGGAGACCATACGGGTCCCCCTGGCTTCCATCCCTGCCTTTTTTTGCGCCTTCTGGACGGAGCTTGGGTGCCGCCTGAGGCTTCCTGGAGCTTCCCCTGCCGGCGTGCAAAAATTTTTTCGTGTCCTGGCCCTGGAAATCTGGACAAAGAAACAAGGATGCTTATCTTTCCTTCAGTGAAGGAATGCTGTTCAAGGTCCTGTATCAGGGACGATAATCCATGACAGTAAGGACAGAAATGCATTCTCTTCTGTCTGCAGGGAGATGCCAGGTGACCGCAGGATACATCCTGACTTGCCTTGGAGTACATCTTTCTGCAGCAGAAACTGCCAAAGATACAGACAAACACATTGCGGGTTCGGCCTGACACTGTACAGACCGGACCGTTCAGGCAGGAAAAGGTCCTGCCTGGAGGAGAAACGCTGTATGAATATAGAAAAATTCACCGACAAGGCCAGGGAGGCCCTGAGTGATGCCCAGAGCATTGCCAATGGCCTTGGCCATCAGGAAACCGATACAGCACATCTTGCCCTGGCGCTGATCCGTCAGGAAAAGGGCATTGTTCCGGCCATCCTGGAACGCATGGGCGTGCAGCTCAAGGCCTTTGACGTGGCTGTGGACGAGGCGGTGCGCAAGCGTCCCTCCGTTTCCGGACTGCAGGTGGAGCCCGGAAAGCTCATGGTGAGCAAGCGCCTTCTTGAGGTCATCAGCACGGCCCAGCAGGAAGCGGCGCGCATGCACGACGAGTACGTGAGCGTGGATCACCTTTTCTGTGCCATTACCGACGAACCCGGTTCTACGCCCCTGGGCAAGGTGCTGCGCGAGTACAACGTGAGCCGTGTGGCCTTTACGAAGGCCATGGAAGAGCTGCGCGGCGGCAGCCGTGTCACCAGTGCCACCCCTGAGGAGACTGTGGAAGCCCTGAGCAAGTACGCAAGGGACCTTCTGCAGGATGTGCGTGACGGCAAGCTCGATCCTGTCATCGGCAGGGACGAGGAAATCCGCCGTGTCGTGCGCATCCTCTCCCGCCGCACCAAGAACAACCCCGTGCTTATAGGCGAGGCCGGCGTGGGCAAGACCGCCATCGTGGAAGGTCTGGCCTACCGCATCGTCAAGGGCGATGTGCCTGAGAACCTCAGGGGGCACAAGCTCTATGCCCTGGACATGGGCGCCCTTATTGCCGGCGCCAAGTACCGTGGCGAGTTCGAGGAACGCCTCAAGGCCGTCCTCAAGGAAGTGGAGAAGAGCGAGGGCACCATCATCCTCTTCATTGACGAGCTGCACACCATCGTGGGCGCTGGCAAGAGCGAGGGCTCCATGGATGCGGGCAATCTGCTCAAGCCCATGCTGGCCCGCGGCGAGCTGCACTGCATAGGTGCCACCACCCTGGACGAGTATCACAAGTACATCGAAAAGGATCCGGCTCTGGAACGCCGCTTCCAGCCCGTGCTCGTGGACGAGCCCTCCATAGAGGACGCCATCTCCATTCTGCGTGGTTTGAAGGAACGCTTTGAAGTGCACCATGGCGTGCGCATCAGCGACTCCGCCCTGGTAGAGGCCGTGACCCTGTCAAGCCGCTACATTCCCGACCGTCAGCTGCCGGACAAGGCCATTGACCTCATAGACGAGGCGGGTGCCATGATTCGCACGGAAATCGACTCCCTGCCCACGGAGCTCGACGAGGTCAACCGCAAGGTCATGCAGCTTGAAATCGAGCGTGAAGCCCTGCGCAAGGAAGAGGATGACGCTTCCAGGGAACGCCTGGGCAAGCTTGAAAACGAACTAAACGATCTTCGGGCTGTCCAGGCGGCCAAACGCCAGCAGTGGGAGAAGGAGAAGGGCGAGATCGAACATGTCCGCTCCCTCAAGGCGGAGATTGAAAAGGTCAACAACAGCATCGAGGAAGCCAAGCGGGCCGGTGATCTGAACCGCGCTGCCGAGCTCACCTACTCCCGCCTGCCCAGCCTGAAGAAGGAACTCGAGCTGGCCTCGAAGAAGCAGGGCGAGGAACAGCGGCTCCTGCGCGAGGAAGTGGGCCCGGATGACGTGGCCCAGATTGTGGCCAAGTGGACCGGCATCCCGGTGACCAGGCTTTTGCAGTCCGAGCGCGAAAAGCTGCTCAAACTGGGCGATCAGCTGCACCTGCGTGTGGTGGGCCAGGACGAGGCCGTCAAGGCCGTGTCCGAGGCCGTGCTCAGGGCCAGAGCCGGACTCTCGGACCCCTGCCGTCCCACAGGCTCCTTCCTCTTCCTGGGCCCCACGGGCGTCGGCAAGACGGAACTGTGCAAGGCCCTGGCAGAGGCACTCTTTGATACGGAGGACAATATCGTCCGTCTGGATATGAGTGAGTACATGGAAAAATTCTCCGTGTCCCGCCTCATCGGTTCGCCTCCAGGGTACGTGGGCTTCGAGGAAGGCGGCCAGCTCACCGAAGCCGTGCGCCGCAAGCCCTACTCCGTGGTGCTCTTTGACGAAATCGAAAAGGCCCACCCCGATGTCTTCAACATCCTGCTCCAGGTGCTGGATGACGGACGCCTGACGGACAGTCAGGGACATACCGTGGACTTCCGCAACACCATTATCATCATGACCTCCAACATCGGCTCGGCCAGACTGCTGCAGGGCATTGACGAGAAGGGTGAACTGGATCCCAAGGCCAGAGCCGACGTCCTGGCAGAGCTGAAGACCCGCTTCAGGCCGGAATTCCTGAACCGTATTGACGAGACGGTCCTCTTCACGCCGCTGCGCCGCCAGGAAGTGGCCCGCATTGTGGACCTGCAGCTCGACAGGCTGCGCAAGCGTCTGGCAGACCGCCAGATCGGTCTGGAGATGAGTCCGCAGGCCAGGGAATATGTGGCCGATGAAGCCTACGATCCCATCTACGGTGCCCGTCCCCTCAAGCGCTATGTGCAGCAGTACATCGAGACCCCTCTGGCGAGAGACATTATTGCCGGCAAGGTCCGTGACGGACAGATGGTGACGGTCAATGTGTCCGATGGCGAACTGATCTTTGCCACCAGAGAGCAGAACTGACGGGAATGAGCCCTGTCCCGGCCAAAGGAAGGTGCAGAGACAGGCAAAAGAAGAGAAGGCCCGCACAGGGCGGGAGCCCATGCAGGAACCTTCTCCCTCCCAAAATATGCATGACACGGACTGCCTGGAAGGAAAGACTTCGGGCAGTCCTTTTTTTGTACTTGCGCATGTCTCTGCCGGCCCCTGGACAGGAAGGAACGGGTTTGGCCGTCTGAAATACTGAAAAAGCTCTGCAAAACAGGGCATCGGCAGACGGCAGGGCGTGCGGGAACTATGTCTGGCAGTGTGTAGAGTAAAAAATTTCAATATCTTGACTATGCTATATAGTTGGGCTAACATTTGAGTAATCTGACTGTACAGACAATCAGCCTGACAGGCAGGGTGATCTGCTCACATCCTGTCTGCAAACATCCTTGGAGGAACCATGGCCAACAGCGCTCTGATTAAAGAATTTGAGGAGATGCTCGGCAAGGAAAATGTCTTTTCCAGCGAAGCCGACCGCCGCACCTATGCCTATGACGCGGCGGTCCTCAATCCCGTAGTTCCTGCCTTCGTCATTCGCCCCACAACAACCGAACAGCTCGGCAAATGTGTTGTGAAGCTCTACAATGAAGGCATTCCCATGACCGTGCGCGGTGCGGGAACCAACCTCTCCGGCGGAACCATTCCGGACACCAGCGACACCGTAGTCATTCTGACCTGTGCCCTGAACCGCATTCTCGAGATCAATACTAATGACCTCTATGCCGTTGTGGAGCCCGGTGTCGTGACTGCAGACCTTGCCGCTGCCGTTGCCGCCAAGGGCCTGTTCTATCCCCCGGATCCCGGCTCCATGAGCGTGTCCTCCATCGGTGGCAACATTGCCGAGAATGCCGGCGGTCTGCGCGGCCTCAAGTACGGCGTCACCAAGGACTATGTCATGGGCGTGGAATTTTTCGATTCCACCGGTGGCTGGGTGCGCAGCGGATCCCGCACGGTCAAGTGCGTCACGGGCTACAACCTGGCCGGCATGCTCATCCAGTCCGAAGGCACCCTGGGCGTGATAAGCCAGGCCGTGATGAAACTCGTGCCCCCGCCGAGCGCTTCCAGGGCCTGTCTGGCCGAATTCGACGACATGCAGAAGGCCGCCGAAGCCGTGGCCGGCATCATCGCCGAGCACATTCTGCCCTGTACCCTGGAATTCCTGGACAACAACACCATCGTCAAGGTGGACGACTTCACCCACATTGGTCTGCCCCGCAATGCCGCAGCCATCCTGCTCATTGAAGTGGACGGCCATCCGGCCCAGGTCGCCGATGATGCTGCTGCCGTGGAGCGCGTGCTCAAGGCTTGCGGCGCCACAGCCGTGCATGTGGCCAAGGACGCTGCCGAAAAGACTCAGCTCTGGGAAGCCCGCCGTCAGGCCCTGCCCGTGCTCGCCCGCGTGAAGCCCACCACGGTTCTGGAAGACGCCACCGTGCCGCGCTCCCAGATCCCTGCCATGATGCAGGCCATCACCGATATCTCCAAGAAGTACCGTGTGGACGTGGGTACCTTCGGTCATGCCGGCGACGGCAACCTGCATCCCACGTTCCTGTGCGACAAGAGAGACAAGGAAGAATACGCCCGCGTGGAAGCTGCCATTGACGAAATGTTCGATGTGGCCATCAAGCTGCACGGCACCTTGTCCGGCGAACACGGCATTGGCACTGCCAAGGCCAAGTGGATGGAAAAGGAAACCTCCCGCGGCACCATTCTCTTCTCCCGTCGTCTGCGCAAGGCCCTGGATCCCAAGGGTCTGCTGAATCCCACCAAGCTGGTCGGAATTCTGGGAGGCGAATAATGGCCGATCTGAAAGCGCTCGTAAGCCGTCTGATGACCCTGGAGGACAGGATCATCGCCTGCATGCGCTGCGGCAACTGCCAGGCTGTCTGCCCTATGTTCGGTGCCACCCACATGGAAGCCGACGTTGCTCGCGGCAAGCTGGCTCTGGTGGACGACCTGGCCCATGAGCTCATCCGTGATCCCCAGGCTGTGGCCGACAAGCTGGGCCGCTGCCTTTTGTGCGGATCCTGTCAGGCCGGCTGTCCCTCTGGCGTCAAGATTATGGATGTCTTCATGGAAGCCAGGGAAATTGTCTACAGCTACCTGGGCCTCGGCCCGGTCAAGAAGGCCATCTTCCGCGTGATGCTGGCCAAGCCCTGGCTCTTCAACATCTCCATGCGCGTGGGCAGCCCTGCTTCCCACCTGCTTTTCCGCAAGAACAAGACAGCCCAGAACACGGTGTCCTCGCCCCTGCTGCGTCCGCTCATCGGCGACAGACACCTGCGCTCCCTGCCTGTGCGTCCCCTGCATGCCATCGTTGGCGCCCTCAACGAGCCCCGTGTCTCCGGCGGCCTCAAGGTGGTGTTCTTCCCGGGCTGCATGGGCGACAAGTACTATGTGAACATGGCCCTGGCCTGCCTCAAGGTGCTCAAACACCATCAGGTGGCCGTCTTCATGTCCCCCGACTTTGCCTGCTGCGGCATTCCTGCAGTGTCCAGTGGTGACGGTCAGGGCATGGTGGACGAACTGCGCAAGAATCTGGACATCCTGAGCAAGGTGGACTTTGACTACATTGTCACCCCTTGCGGATCCTGCACGAGCACCATCAAGGAACTCTGGCCCAAGTACGCTGCCCGCATTGACGACGCAGCCATGCACATCAGCAAGGCTCTTTCCAAGAAGACCATGGACATCACCCAGTTCCTGGTGGATGTCCTTGGCGTACATGGCGTGGAACCCAGGGACAATGCCATCAGCATTACCTACCATGATTCCTGTCACCTGCGTAAGGGACTCGGTGTCAGCAGTCAGCCCAGGGAGCTGCTCAAGGCCAATTCCGGCTACCGCTTCGTGGAAATGAAGGAAGCGGATCGCTGCTGCGGTTGCGGCGGTTCCTTCACCCTGTACCACTACGATCTCTCCCGTGCCATTGGTCAGCGCAAGCGTGACAACGTGGTGGCCAGCAAGGCCCAGGTTGTGGCAGCGGCCTGTCCTGCCTGCATGATGCAGCTTGAGGACGTGCTCTCTCACAACAAGGACGATGTGACAGTCAAGCATCCTGTGGAAGTCTACGCAGAAACGCTCTAGGTCGTGTGACAGACGCATTTTCTTTCCGCAAGACATAATCAAAGCGTGCCGGTTCCGCTGTGTTCCGGCACGCTTTTCTCTTTTTTTTTCGAAGCAGGCAAAAGGACGGAGAGTCCTGCAGGGGGCCGGGCTACCACCAGAAGCTGTCGCGGCTGTTGGCAATGAGTCACATGCCTGCGCCAGCAAGATGAATGTCCCAGGTGTCTTCATGGCTCACCGGGCGTGCACCGTTCAAAAGACAGTAGAATTCTTTTCCGTGGCTTGTGCGTACGGTGACCTGGGCCTTTAGCAGGTCGTGCAGCAGGGTGATGAATTCGCCAACGGGCTTGCCCATGTGTTCGCCGAACAAGGCAAGGTTCACGCGCAGGATTTTGGGATCCTGCTGTGTTATGGCAAAGGGAGCCAGGCTGTGCAGAAACCTAGCATGGTCCTGATCCATGCCTGTGCCAAAGGAGACAGTTTCCTGGGGCATCATGCATGTATTGGGGGCGATTGTCGCAGTGCGTGACTCATGCTCTCTCTTGATGTGCAGCCGTACAGCAGGTTTCTGCAGGCAGTTCCGGTTGTCCAAGGCATTGTGCAGGGGACAGACGTGCAATGCGGAATGTTTTGAGCGCAAGAGGTAGGGAATGCTGATACGCCTCTGTACAGTGCGATAATAATACAGAACAATGTACTTATCTCAATAAACTTGAGAATTTGTTAATAATATGCAACAAAATTTGTATGTTACAGTTGATGTAAAAAGAGATATTATGTATGTTTTGTAATTATACAGGAAACAATACAAAAAATTCTGTTCTCATGTGGAAGTATAAAGTAAAAAATATAGAAAAATACAGAAATTCACAGAGGAACTGCAGTACAAATCAGGACATGCTCTGCGCAGGAACGAATGTGGAAAAAAAATCTGAGGTGATCTGAGAAACCTCCTGAAGCCGGATTGAAGACATGTGTCGGGCATGGAGTGGAGCGATGAGGGCAGTTCAGGAGAGAGCGGCCGCACAGGATACGTCTTGCTTTCTTTGGAAGGGCTTGCTAATTCCAAGATTCTAGACAAGGCCTCACTCGCTTGTATGAGTGCAGGCCAGACAATGTATACAATGTATTTTGATTTGCGACTAAAGAAAGGGGAAGAACATGGGCATTCATGCCGCTTGTGTCCTTGCCGCAGGCAAGGGAACCCGTATGCATTCATCGCGCCCCAAGGTCCTGCAGACCCTGCTTGGCGAACCCATGGTTCGCTATGTCCTGGCTGCCCTTGAGCCGCATTTTGCCGACAATATATGGCTGGTCGTGGGGCATGGCGCCGAAGAGGTGCAGAAAGCTGTGCCCGGTGGCCGTTTCGTACTGCAGAGCGAGCAGCTGGGTACAGGACATGCCCTGACCTGCGCCCTGCCGGTCCTGAAGGAAGCAGGTGTGGAACGCCTGCTTGTCATCAATGGCGATGTTCCCCTGGTGACAGCCGACATCCTTGCCCGCTTCTTGGAACAGATGGGCGACAGCGAGCTTGCCTTTGCCACCATCAATCTCGGCAATCCCGGAGCCTATGGCCGCATCGTGCGCAAGGACGGGCATCTCATCGGCATCGTGGAGGCAAAGGACTACGACATGAGCCTCTGGGGACCGCCCTCGGGCGAAGTCAATGCCGGCCTCTATTCTCTCGATCTGAGCCTCGCCGAAAAGCTTCTGCCCAGGCTTGGCAATGCCAACAAGAGCGGGGAATACTACATTACCGATCTCATCGGCCTGGCCCTGGAAGAAGGGCACAGGGTGGCAGGCGTCGTCTGCGGCAATACCAATGCATTGCTTGGCGTGAACTCGCCGCTGGAACTCGATGAGGCCGAAACCATCCTGCAGAAGGAAATCAACCGCAGGCTCCTTGCTAGTGGCGTCATCCTGCATGCTGCTGCCAGTGTGCGCATAAGCCCCTTTGTGGAGGTGGAGCCCGGTGCCGACATTACCGGTCCCTGCGAGATTACCGGAAAAAGCTGCATCAGGGCCGACGCCCGCATCATGACAAGCTGCGTTGTGCGAGACTCTGTCGTGGAAGGAGGTGCGGAGATCCGTCCCTTCAGCCATCTCGAAGGAGCCCTTGTGCATGCCGGAGCCCTGGTGGGCCCCTACGCCCGCCTGCGCCCTGGTGCAGAGCTCGGCGTCAATTCCCATGTGGGCAACTTTGTGGAACTGAAGAAAACCAGACTTGGTGAAGGTGCGAAGGCCAACCACCTCACCTATCTCGGCGACGCCACCATCGGCCGGGGCACGAATATCGGTGCCGGAACCATTACCTGCAACTATGACGGCAAGCACAAGTACCAGACCATTATTGGCGAACATGCCTTTATAGGCTCCAATACGGCCATGGTGGCGCCTGTGCGTGTGGGGGACAACACCCTTATCGGTGCCGGGTCCACAATCACCAGGGATGTGCCGGACGGCGAACTTGCCATTGCCCGCGCCCGTCAGAAAAACCTGGGCATGCGCAGGAATCTGCACTCGGAAGAAAAAGCGTAAGGTGCCAGGCATACGCTCGCAAACTGTGTTTGGTCTCCTGCGTCTCACGTATCCTGTATGCCTGCAAAAAGGCATGCAGGGTGCGTTTCTATGCTTCTTCTGAGAACCCCTGAAACTTCCGCATCCTTCTTTGCACAAGGAAGGCAAGGTCGTGCCTGTCCTTGCAAAAGAGGCCACCGTGACAGGCTGTTGCGGATGTAGTCCCAGGCCCGAGACAGGGCATGGAAAAGTGTCTGCACAAGGGAACAGCAAGGGCATTCAGGAACGAAAAACTTTTGTTCTTTTTGCGCTGTCTCTTAAAAAAAATATCATTACGGTCTATTAGTTGATGCGCTGCTGACAGGGAACGAGCCTGTTTTTGGTTGCCAAGGAGAGGGGCTTGGGATATAACGAAGACATGGACATTCTCCTCAGGCTTGAGCAGGAAGTACAGAACCTTGTTTCTGAACTTCATGCCGTGCAGGCCAGACTTGACAAAGCCGGGGAGTTGTGTGCAGCGTTACAGGAAGAAAACCTTATGCTGCGTCGTTCCCTCGCTTCCGAACAGGCCATGCGAGAGAAGGCTCTGGCCCAGATCGATGCCGTCATAGACAGGATCAATGGCCACATAGGCGCGGAGAAGGTTTCGTGACTTCTGATAATACTAACATTATCCTTCTTGGCATACCCTTTTCCCTCAAGGCCGGAGCCGAACAGGATCGGATCCGTGAAGCCGTGGAACTGGTCGAGAAGCGATATGAAGACCAGATACGCAGGACCCGCAGTGGGCTGAACAAGGAGTCGCTGCTGACCTTTACGGCCCTGGGACTGGCAGATGAGTTGCTTCAACTCCAAAAACAGCATCAGGAAATGCACCAACGTCTTGAGAAGCTGTTGTCATATATAGAACAATCGAAATAGAGAACAAATCCCCTGGAGGGTTCGCGATTCCTGTCCCAGTGCTGACCGAACAATCTTGTAATTGGGATCCGGTTGCTGTTTCCCCTGTGCATGCCCGGCTTTGATCGGGAGTCCTAAAGGAATCACACTGGAGCCCACCCTGGGAAACCGGGTTCTACATTGGCAAGGAGCACGGCCCTTTGGGGGATTTTGTTTATACCTATCATTGAGCGCACTTCATCTCTGCCGATCAGTACTACCTGATCTGCAGGCCAATCCCTTATTCTTTCTTCAAGGTCCCGCCCTGGCGGGCTTTTTTGTGTCTGCACAGCAGAGATGAAAAAGCCTTTCGACACGAACCGGCCTCAGCTGGCGGTTCAGCACAAGCACTACAGGGATGTCAGCTCCCTGATGATAGATGATATAGGGGTTTGGGTATGGTTTTTGTCTATATCACCATCGCCCTGGCAGTTGGTGTTGCGGGCGGATGGTTTTTAAATAAAATTATTGTGACAAAGCGCCTTGGCGATGCGGACACGCTTGCTAGACGCATTGTTCTCGAAGCCCGCAAGGAAGCTCAGGCACAGAAAAAGGAAATTATTCTCCAGGGAAAGGACGATCTCTTCAACCAGAAAAGGGAGCAGGAAAACGAATTTCGCGACCGGGAGCGGGAGATCAAGGCTCGCGAACGCAAGCTTGAGGATTTCGGCACCAGGCTGGAGGAAAAGGCCGAAAAGGCAACAGCCAAGGAACAGGAACTCATTGCCCAGGAAAAGGAGCTTGCCCGCAGGGAGCGCCAGCTTGAGGAGAGCGAGGCCTACCTGCACAGCCGCATAGAGGAGCAGGAGCTCAAGCTCGTTGAAATTGCCGGGTTGACGCCAGAGGAAGCCAGAAACCGCATCATGGCTGAAGTGCGCGGCAAGAGCCTCCACGAGGCTGCCCGCATGGCCCGCCAGATTGAGTCCACCGCCAAGGAACAGGCAGACCGCAAGGCCAAGGAGATCATCTGCAACGCCATACAGCGCTATGCAGGCGACTATGTGGGCGAACAGACGGTCACGGCCGTGAGCCTGCCCTCCGAGGATATCAAGGGACGCATTATCGGCCGCGAAGGCCGCAATATCCGTTCCCTTGAGGCAGCCACAGGTGTGGATCTCATCATTGACGATACCCCCGAGACGGTCATTCTGTCTGCCTACAGCCCCCTGCGTCGTGAAATTGCCAAGATGGCCCTTGAGCGCCTCATTCAGGACGGCCGCATCCATCCGGCCCGCATTGAGGATGTCGTCCAGAAATGCTCCCAGGAAATGGATGTGCATGTGCGCGAAATAGGCGAACAGGCCACCTTTGATGCCGGAGTGCACGGCATCCATCCTGAACTTGTGCATCTTCTTGGCCAGCTGCGCTACAGGACAAGCTTTACCCAGAACGTCCTGCAGCACTCCCTGGAAGTGTCTGCGCTGTGCGGCCTCATGGCAGCCGAACTGGGGCTTGATGAAAAGAAGGCCAAGAGGGCAGGACTTCTGCATGACATAGGAAAGGCCCTGGATCACGAGATCGAGGGACCCCATGCCCTCATTGGTGCCGACGCGGCCAAGAAGTACAACGAAAGCAAGGAAATTGTGCACGCCATTGCCGCACACCACGAGGACGTGCGTCCGAGTACGGCTCTGGCAGTCCTTGTGCAGGCAGCAGACTCCATTTCCGGTGCCCGTCCCGGCGCCCGCAAGGAACTGCTGGAAAACTACGTCAAGCGTCTGGAGACCCTCGAGGCCATAGCCACGAGCTTCGAGGGTGTTGCCAAGGCCTACGCCATCCAGGCAGGACGTGAAGTGCGCGTCATGGTCAATGTCGATATGGTCGATGACGACATGACCTACGTTCTCTGCAAGCAGATTGCCGAAAAGATCGAAAGGGAACTGACTTATCCTGGACAGATCCGGGTCACGGTCATCCGCGAGCGCAGGGCTGTCGGTTGCGCTAAGTAGACAGCAAGGAACATGCCCTGCCGCATGGCGACAGGAACAAAGGGGAAGCAGACTCTGAACATGGGGCTGCTTCCCCTTTTTCGCTTTTTGCCGGTGCTGTCTGCAGTGCGCTCGCATGTGCTTTTGCAGACCCGGCTTTAAGCAAAGCAAGACAGGAAGAGACATAGGCAGAGTCCTCGGGGTGCACTTGGGAGCGCATGAGGCACGCGGTAGGAACGCAGGAAAGACAGGCATGTCTGGGGGCATCTTGCCTTCTTTTTGAACACCTGATGTAGTTCTACCGGTAGCACTACACAATCCTTTTGAGATCTGCCCACTATCTGTCGGGGCTGGCATCGAGGGCTGGCGCATATTACAGGACACTATGGCACATGGGCTGGAGCATCTGCGCAGCGCCAGCCGGGAACCACACTCGCATCTGGAAGTCCATGGCAGTCGTGATTCAGGGATCCGTATCAGTGGGGAACGGGAGAGAACCAGGACAGTGTGAAGCAGGACGAGGCGACCGGAAGATATGGGGAAGGAGCAAGCCACAGGCAGGTTCCCATAAGTCTTCGGGATGCAAACAGTTCTCGGGGACTGAGCAGAGGAGGACACGATTTTTTTTGAGAAAAGTGCAGATTTTTGTTGACAGGCGGGGTGCACAAGCGTAGAAACGCTCCTCGCGCCGCCTGA
>CALVHF010000004.1 GCA_944327295.1 uncultured Desulfovibrio sp.
AAATGCGGCCGAATTGACATTCGGCCCCGCTATCCATCCCCACGCTCACGCGTGGGGAATTCCGCGGTTTTTGTTAAAAAATTCACGGACACAATCCCGGAGCGCGGATCATCGGGGGAAACATGATCTACGAGAAAGAAGCGTTCAAACAGGGCAGGACAGAGCCTGCCGGGGCCAGGGACAGCCAGAAAGAGCGTCCCAGGGAGAATCCCGGGAAGCGCCCGAAGGACAGGGCAGGGGCCCGATCGGAAGAGAGCGCAGCACAGGCCTCCCTCTTTGCCCAGGACCTGCAGGGACAGGCGCAGGGACCAGCAGGAGACGCCATGGGGGCCATGACCAGCAGGGACATCATGGGCGCCATGACGGCCATGGGCTCGCGGGGCGTGACCTACCTCTCCCTGCTCTACGACATTGCCCGGGTGCTCAGTGCCACACCGGACGTGAAGGACTGCCTGGACCAGGTGCTGGATCTTATGGCCGGGCGCCTGCACATGATGCAGGGCACCATCACCCTGGTCTCGCCCAGGACGGGCGAAATACGCATAGAGGCCTCCTACGGCCTCAAGCCCTCCGAGCGTTCCCGCGGCCATTATCTGCAAGGCGAGGGCATCATCGGCCATGTGGTGCAGAGCGGCGAGCCCATGTACATCTCCAGGGTCTCGGAAGAGCCGCGCTTTCTGAACAGGACCAGATCCAGGGATCTGGCCCGCAGCGACATCTCCTACATCTGCGTGCCCATACGCCTCAATCAGCAGGTGGTGGGCGCTCTCTCCGTGGACAGGCTGCTTGCCGAGGAAGTGCAGCTCGAGGAAGAGGAACAGCTGCTCTTCATCATCGCCATGCTGCTGGGCTACGCGGCCTGGGAAGCCCAGCGCAAGATGGACGAGCACAATGCCATGCCAGGACGTCCCAGTGGCTTTATCGGCAATTCCGACGTCATGCAGCGTATCTATGCCCAGATCCTGCAGGTGAGCCAGTCCCAGGCAACAGTGTTCCTGCAGGGGGAATCGGGCACGGGCAAGGAACTAGCCGCCAGGGCCATCCACAAGGCCTCGTCCAGGGGCGATCGCCGCTTCGAGGCCATCAACTGTGCGGCCCTGCCGGAAAGCCTCATTGAAAGCGAGCTCTTTGGCCATGAAAAGGGCGCCTTCACGGGCGCCGTGGCCATGCGCAAGGGGTGCTTTGAGCTGGCGGACGGCGGCACCCTCTTCCTGGACGAGGTTGGCGAGCTTTCCCTCATGGCCCAGGCCAAGCTTCTGCGCGTATTGCAGGAGCGATCCTTCGAGCGTCTGGGCGGCACGGTCCCCATCAATGTGGATGTGCGCCTCATCACGGCCACCAACAGGAACCTGGAAGAGATGGTGGAGCAGGGCACCTTTCGCAGGGATCTCTACTACAGGCTCAATGTCTTTCCCATCGTCCTGCCGCCCTTGCGCGATCGTCAGGATGACATCCTGCCCCTGGCCCACCACTTTGTGCAGAAGTTTGCCGCCCAGGCAGGCAGGGACGATGTGCGCATTTCCCTGGCCGCCATGGACATGCTGCAGCGCTACAGATGGCCCGGCAATATCAGGGAACTGGAAAACGCCATGGAACGGGCTGTGCTTGTGCTGGGCACGCAGCACCTTATCCTGCCCCAGCATCTGCCCACAGCCATGCATGTCTATGCAGGGCAGGCGCAGACAAGCGAACCCGGTGCCCAGCGAAGATCCCAGGGCACGCTGCAGGAACATCTGGATGAACTGGAAAAGGCCTGCATCGTGGACGCCATGGAGGCCAGCGGCGGTCAGATTGCCAGGGCGGCCGAAGCTCTGGGCCTGACCCAGCGCATCCTTGGCCTGCGCCTGCGCAAGTACAAAATCAGCTACAAGGACTTCAGGCGCGGCAGACAGGGCGGTCAGATCGCAAAATGACACTTTGTGAAAGTGTTCCTGTTTGCGAGAACCTAAAAACGACATTTGTGTAACTTTAAAAAAAATCATTTTTAAACAGGAATTCAAGTAGCTTGACTCTGCTGTGCCTGCGGGGTTCGGACAGATTCGGCGTCAATCCCAGAGCAAAAATGACAAACATGTAGAAAATGCGGTGTGCACAACCCCCGTATCCCTTGCCTGGCGTACAGACACAAGGATCGGGGGGTTTTGCAAGGAGCTGATTTCACAGGCAAAGAGACTGAAAAGGGTGGGGACCGGGGCGATTGTGCATAGTTTGGCACGCTCCTTGCTATAAAGCAGGAGACAGCGTCCTTCCCTCGGGGACCTGTCCCAAAACAACGAACCAAACAGCCTGAAAGCGCCCCATGCGCCCTCAAGCTGATAGATTTTTGCTGACAGGGTCCCCCGCCTTTTTGTCAGCACCGGAGTTCTTCATGTCTCACGCACGAACAGAGGCCGTCTTTGCCGCCATGTCCACAGCACCTGTGCAGGGGGGCCTTGCCGAAAACACGACCACGGACGACATCTTTGGCGAGTACGTTTTCACCCTGGACGAGATGCGCAAGCGTCTGCCCAAGGACGTCTACGCCAGTCTCGAGCGCATCATTCACAGCGGCGGCCGCCTGGATCCGGCCATGGCAGACAGCGTGGCTGCGGCCATGAAGGAATGGGCCCTCTCCAAGGGAGCCACCCACTATACCCACTGGTTCCAGCCCATGACAGGCACCACGGCCGAAAAGCACGATGCCTTTCTCTCGCCGGTGGGCGATGGCCGGGCCATCAGCGACTTCTCCGGCAAGATGCTCATCAGCGGCGAACCGGACGCTTCCTCCTTCCCGTCCGGCGGCCTGCGTTCCACCTTCGAGGCCAGGGGCTACACGGCCTGGGATCCGTCGGTGCCGGTCTTTGTGATTCCCGGTCCCTATTCCGCGACCCTGCACATCCCGACCTTCTTCTACTCCTATTCGGGCGAGGCCCTGGACCGCAAGATACCCCTCCTGCGTTCCATGGCAGCCCTCTCCAGGCAGGCTCTGCGCATCCTGCGCCTCTTTGGCAATACCACGGCGACCTCCGTGCAGTCCCAGGTGGGGCCGGAGCAGGAATATTTTCTGGTGGACAGGAATCTTGCTGCTCTGCGCCCCGACCTGCTGCTCTGCGGACGCACCCTGCTGGGCGCGCCCTCGCCCAAGGGGCAGGAGCTTGAGGATCATTATTTCGGTGCCATTCCGTCCAGGGTGCAGAGCTTCATGGAAGACGTGGAAGACGAGCTCCTCCGCCTGGGCATTCCCGCCAAGACCCGTCACAACGAGGTGGCACCGGGGCAGTTCGAGATTGCGCCTGTCTATGAAGACGCCAACATGGCCTGCGACCACAACATGCTCACCATGAACATGATGCGCCATCTGGCCGCCCGCCACGGCTTTGTCTGCCTGCTGCACGAAAAGCCCTTTGCCGGGGTGAACGGCTCTGGCAAGCACAACAACTGGTCCATGTCCGACAGCGACGGCAACAATCTGCTGAACCCGGGCTCCACGCCCAGGGACAATGCCCAGTTCCTGGTCTTCCTGGCCGCCGTGCTGCGGGCCGTGCACAAGCATGCCACGGCCCTGAGACTTGGCACCATCGGTGCCGGCAATGACCATCGCCTGGGCGCCAACGAGGCGCCGCCGGCCATCATCTCCGTCTATCTGGGAGATCAGCTCAACGAAGTCATAGAGAGCATCATCAGCGGCAAGCCCTTGCGCAGCCACAAGAGCGCCGTTATGGAAATCGGCGTCTCCAGCCTGCCGCCCCTGCCCGTGGATCTCTCCGACCGCAACAGGACAAGCCCCTTTGCCTTCACGGGCAACAAGTTCGAGTTCCGGGCCGTGGGCTCCTCCCAGTCCATTGCGCCGGTCAACATCGCTCTCAATGCTGCCGTGGCCTGCGCCCTGGACGACATTGCCACCCAGCTTGAAGCCGCCGTCTCCGCCGGAGCAAGCCTCAATCAGGCCCTGCAGGAATTTTTGCCCAGGGAGTTCAAGGAGCACATGCCCGTTGTCTTCAACGGCAACGGCTATGCGGAAAGCTGGACAAAGGAGGCTGCGAAGCGCGGTCTGCCCAATTTGAGCAATACCGTGGACGCCCTGGAGCGCTATTCGGATCCGGACGTCATGAATGTCTTCCTGCGGCACGGGATTTTAAGCGAGCGCGAGATGCTCTCCCGTCAGGACATCCTGCTCGATGCCTATGCCAAGGAACTGATTCTTGAAGCCCATGTGCTGAGCGATCTGGTCCGCACCAGAGTCCTGCCGCCCTGCCTGAAGACCCAGCGCGAGGCCTGCGATCTGCTCCTGAAGACGAGGGAAGCAGGCCTTGAGGCCGAGGAGGAACTGGCATCGACCCTCACCATCCGCAATCATGTGCTGGCCCTGCAGCGCTTGACAGGCGAACTCGAGGCCGCCCTTGAGACCGTGAGCGCAAAGGATGAGGCACTGGCCCGGGCCCGGGCTGCCAGGGACACCCTGCTGCCCCTCATGGCCGATGTGCGCCTGCATGCGGATGCCATGGAGCGCCTGGTGGACGACACGGACTGGACCCTGCCCAAGTATTCGGAACTTTTGTGGATGCATTAGCAGAAGCACAAGGACACCTCTAACAGAGTGCCTCTGCCAGAGCGCAGGAGCAGCACTCCTTGTGCCGGACAAGTGCAAATTGCTTTCAGGCAGGCTTTTTTGCCTGCATCAGGGGCAAAAGTCTCGCGGATTTCGGGGGAAATCTTAAGGACCGGCGCCCTGAGTATACATGAGAGCAAAATGTCCTGCAGGTCGTGCGCAGGAGCCATGAGGGACGAGCTGATCCCGTCCCCATGGTTTCAGTGGGCACGTTCTGCAGGTACCTGAGGGCCCTTCGGGGGCATACTTTCGGGGGAATAGTGTGTTCCCGGAGGGCCCGATTCAACGTTTGCACGGCAAAAATTTTGTTCCAAAAGCCCTTTTTCTTGCTCTGAAAAAAATACGATGCCCTTTTGTTCGTACATCCTGCACAGGCAAGTGGAAGAGGCTGTCTTGGCAATACCGTTGCCTGCATGCTAGTTTGCAGCACTGGATCTTTCATAACCGTCCTCAGGTGCCGGCAGAGCATTGGCCGCCGGGCCAGGACAACAAACTATGCATGACAAGGGAACATTGTTCCAGGAGAAGCCATGACACAGACTCTTTGCTTTACCAAGATGCAGGGCTGCGGCAACGATTACGTGTACATCAATGCCTTCAACGAACACGTGGGCGATCCTTCCGCCCTGGCCAGACGGGTGTCCGACCGCCACTTTGGCATAGGATCCGACGGCCTTGTGCTCATCGGCCCCTCCACCGTGGCCGACGTGCGCATGCGCATGTTCAACCCCGATGGCACGGAAGCCCAGATGTGCGGCAATGCCATCCGCTGTGTGGCACGCTATGTCTACGAGCACGGCCTTGTGCGCGAGCGCGTCATCCGCATCGAGACCGGCGCCGGCGTCAAGGTGGCCCGATTGCTCGCTGACGAAGGCAGGGTGAGCGGCGCCACCATCGACATGGGCGAGCCCGTGCTTGAAGCCTGCGACATTCCCCTCAAGATCGAGGCCGGCATGGATGACAGGGCCCCCTATATCAGCAAACCCCTGAAGATTTTAGGCAAGACCTATCTTATCACGGCCGTGTCCATGGGCAATCCCCACTGCGTGGTCTTCCTTGGTCCCGAGGATCCCGCCCTGGAAGACCTTAATCTGGCCGAGATTGGACCGGTCTTTGAGCATGCCGAGCTCTTCCCCGAACGGGTCAATACGGAATTTGTGCGCGTGGACTCGGTGTCTGCCGTCTCCATGCGCGTGTGGGAGCGCGGCACAGGCGAGACCATGGCCTGCGGCACCGGCGCTTGCGCCACGGTCGTTGCCTGCGTGTGCAACAGACTCACGGATCGCACAGTGGATGTGCATCTGCGCGGAGGCGTTTTGCGCATCAACTGGAACGAGCACGACAACCATCTGTACATGACCGGACCTGCCGTGCCGGTCTTTGAAGGCTCCCTCTTCCTGTAGGCGCGAACAGGCGCAGGAAAGGCCATTTTGCTGGCAGTCCCGGGGGCTGCCAGCTTCTTCAGGCGTACAGAGACGACCATTGTCACAGACAGACGAATTGCAAGGATATTCCCCCATGGTACAAGTCAACCAGCATTATCTTTCTTTGCAGAAAAGCTATCTTTTCACGGACATTGCCCACAAGGTGTCAGCCTACAGGAAGGCTCATCCCGACCAGCGCGTCATCAGCCTGGGCATTGGCGACGTGACCAGGCCCCTGGTGCCTGCCGTTATCGAAGCTCTGCATGCCGCCGTGGACGAGATGGGCCGGGCCGAGAGTTTTCACGGCTACGGGCCAGAGCAGGGCTATGCCTTCCTGCGCGAAGCCATTGTACGCGACTACGCCAACCTGGGCGTGAGCCTGGGACCTGACGAGGTCTTTATCGGCGACGGCGCCAAGAGCGATATTGGCAACTTCCAGGAGCTCTTTGACGACAAGGCCGTGGTGGCCATCACGGATCCCGTCTATCCGGTCTATGTGGACAGCAATGCCATGGCCGGTCGCGCCGGCCAGCCCCTGGATCATGGCCGTTTTGACAGGCTCGTCTACCTGCCCTGCGTGCGCGAGAACAACTTTGTCCCCGAGTTCCCCAAGACGGCGCCGGACATTGTCTATCTGTGCTCGCCCAACAATCCCACGGGCACGGCCCTCAACCGCGACGCCCTCACGGCCTGGGTCGAGTACGCCCGCACAAACGGGGTCCTCATTCTCTATGACGCGGCCTACGAGTCCTTCATCACCGAACAGGACATTCCCCACTCCATCTATGAAATAGAAGGCGCCCAGAAAGTGGCGGTTGAGTTTCGCAGCTATTCCAAGCTGGCAGGCTTCACCGGCCTGCGCTGCTCGGCCACCATGGTGCCCCATGCCCTTGCCGTGAGCGACGGTCGCGGCGGCAGAGTGCCCTTGAACGGCCTGTGGAACCGCCGCCAGTGCACCAAGTACAATGGCTGCCCCTACATTGTGCAGCGTGCCGCCCAGGCCGTGCACACAAAGGTGGGCAGAAGCCAGGTCCTGAAGCAGGTCGCAGGCTATCTGGACAATGCCAGGGCCCTGAGAGAGGCCCTCACGGCCCAGGGCCTGGAGGTCTACGGCGGTGTCAATGCCCCCTACATCTGGGTGCGCACCCCAGGCGGCATGGATTCCTGGGCCTTCTTCGACGAGCTCCTCAACAGGGTGCAGCTTGTGTGCACCCCAGGTGCCGGCTTTGGTCTGAGCGGCGAAGGCTATGTGCGTCTCACGGCCTTTGGCACGCCCGAGGACACGGCTGAGGCCATAGAGCGGCTGAAGACCTTCTGATTGCCCCTCCTCCGTAAAGGGTGACAAGGGAAGGCGGGCGCCATGACCTGGCCCTTTTCGTCAGGCCGGCCCCTCCTGCCTTCCGTGCAACGCGCCCGCTTCCCTTGCCTTTTTCCCTCATTCCCCAACTAAAGGCTCCACAGGAGCTTTTTTTTTCCCTGCGAGAAGAGTGATGTGTCGAATCGGTTCCATAAAAAGCCTTGAGCCCGTGCCCCCGTCCCTGGCCCTGCGGCTGATGATTTCCCAGCAGGAAGGTCATGACAACTCGGGCTTTGCCATGGTGATGAAGGATCTCGAAGGAGCCTTCAGGCATTACAAGAATCAGCCCCTGCTTTCCATGGCCTGTACAGGCCGGGGCATACAGCTTGTCAACGAGTACATGGAGCAGCACGGCTTTGTGCAGGTGGCCCAGTGGGTTCCGGACGTGAACCGCCAGCCCGGCCTGCGCATAGAGGCCATGCCCCGCTATGTGTTCCGCAACTACGACTACCCCGAGATCTACCGCTACCGGACTCAGGAGGAACGCGAGGATCTGCTGCTTGACACGCGCCTTGCCCTGCGCAAGCTTCTCGAAGAGCACGAGGACGGCTATGTCTATTCCTTCTGGCCCGATGTGCTCACCCTGAAGGAAATCGGCGATCCTGCAGACATAGCCACCTACTTCCGGCTCTGGGAAGACGATGGCCGCCTGCTTGCCCGCAATATTGTCGTGCAGTGCCGCCAGAACACCAATTACGCCATTGTCCGCTACGCGGCCCATCCCTTTTTCCTGCAGGGCTTTACCCTGTGCGCCAATGGCGAGAACACCTTCTTTACCAAGAACACGGAATTTCAGAAGTCCCTCTTCCGCGGCTACATGGGCTTCGAGTCGGACAGCCAGAATTTTCTCTATTCCCTGCACTACGTGCTCCACGAGCTCAAATGGCCCCTGCGCTACTTCAAGCACGTCATCACACCCCTGCCCTTTGCCGAGATAGAGGCTCGGCCGGACAGGGAAGTCCTGCGCCTCATCCGCCAGTCCCTGGCCAATCTCGAGATCAACGGCCCCAATACCATCATCGGCATGCTGCCGGACTCCACCATGATCACCTGCTGCGATTCCAAGAAGCTGCGCCCCGTGGTCCTGGCCAGGGACGAGCACATGGTGGCCATTGCCTCGGAAGTCTGCGGCATCAACGAAATCATGCCCGACCGCGACACGGCTGCAGACCTCTACCCCAATGAACGCGAACTTGTGGAAATCAGAAACAACCTGGAGATCGTGCGATGGAAGCAGTAGCCAGTCAGGATATCACGGTCAATGATCTGCAGTGGATCATAGACTACAGGCCCGAACGCTGCACCTTGTGCGGCTCCTGTGTGGCTGCCTGTACCTTTGGTGCCATTGTTGTGGATGTGGAGCGCAGGGACAGGCCCGTGTTTGTCGAGGACGTGCCGCAAGGGGGACGCCGCCATGCAGCCGTCCCCGTGATAAGGCAGCGGGCGGACCTTGAGCACGCCTGCTCGGGCTGCGGCATGTGCGCAAAGATCTGTCCCAACAGGGCCATACGTCCGGTGCGCAATGCCGACACGCGTCAGACGCTTCTGAAGCGCCAGACAGGTCCCATCAAGCGCGGCGGCCGAACCAATCTGAACACGCAGCGCACCCTGGACCATATTGTCGTTGGCCGCATTTCGCAGATGACCGACCCGGCCCTTGATTCCGAACGCCATACCTTTGACGTGCGTGCTCCCCTTGGCCGTGTCGTTCAGGCCAAAAGCCTGCCTCTGGCCGTGGACGGCGACAACCTGGTCCTCCAGGACCGTACCCCGCCCGTGCGCTGGATCTACCCGCTCCTCTTTTCCGACATGTCCATAGGCGCACTCTCGCCCAGGGCCTGGGAGGCCCTCATTCTGGCCGTGGCCTATCTCAACGAAAAGTGCCATCTGCCCGTGCGCATGAGTTCGGGCGAGGGCGGTGTGCCCCGCAGGCTCATGGAAAGCGAGCAGTTCAAGTACATGATTTTGCAGATTGCCTCGGGCCACTTTGGCTGGAACCGCATAGTGCGGGCCCTGCCGTACATGAAGACCGATCCTGCGGCCGTGCTCATCAAGATAGGCCAGGGCGCCAAGCCCGGTGACGGCGGCCTTCTGCCTGCTGCCAAGGTGCGTCCGCACATTCAGGCCCTGCGCGGTGTGCCAAAGGCCACCCTGCATTCCCCGCCCAATCATCAGGGCCTCTATTCCATCGAA
This sequence comes from uncultured Desulfovibrio sp., assembly GCA_944327295.1. Taxonomy (GTDB): domain Bacteria; phylum Desulfobacterota; class Desulfovibrionia; order Desulfovibrionales; family Desulfovibrionaceae; genus Desulfovibrio. The sequence continues at coordinate 9,563 of CALVHF010000004.1, forward strand.
GAGTCCGTGCAGAAGATGCACCTCTCCCTCAACGCGGCCTTCGGCTTTCGCGTGCCCGTGGCCATCAAGTGCGCGGCTTCAGCCACCTCGGTCTCCGTCTACAACAATCTTTTGCGCGACCCCTACCGCATCTGCGGCGGCTTCTTCCTGGACGGCATACAGGGCGGCACGGGTGCAGCCAACGAGGTGAGCCTGGATCATACCGGCCACCCCATCGTCTCCAAGCTGCGCGACTGCTACCTGGCCGCCGTGGCCCAGGGGCTGCAGGGCCAGATCCCCTTGTGGGTGGGCGGCGGCATAGGCATGACCGGCAATGCCGCGGCCGATGCCTTCAAGATGATCTGCCTTGGCGCCAATGGCGTCATCGTGGGCAAGATCCTCATCCAGCTTTTGGGCTGCATCGGCAACGAGCAGGGCCGCTGCAACAAGTGCAACACGGACAAGTGTCCCACCGGCATCTGCACCCAGGATCCGCGCCTCATGCGCCGCCTGGACGTGGACAGGGGGGCCCAGGCCGTTGTGGACTATGTGCTGGCCTTTGATGCCGAGCTGCGCAAGCTCATGGCTCCGGTCGGCAACAGCTCCCTGCCCGTGGGGCGTTCGGATGCCCTGGTGGCCACGGACAGGGCCGTGGCCGACAAGCTGCACCTGCAGTATGCCTGCTGAACAGGGGGACAACGCAATGCTTACCATACATACACTGAACGAACACGTGCGCATGTCCACGCAGGATTTGCTGCTGGCCCTGGAAGAAGCCGTGGCCAGGGGCGAGACCGAGTTCAATGTGGAGGCCTCGGGCCAGCATGACATTGGCGGGCCCTTGTGGAACAAGGAAGGCCGGACACTGCGCTTCCTTGTGCACAATCCCGGTCAGCGCGTGGGCTGCATGGCCATGCCCGGCACGGAAATCCTGGTGGACGGACCGGCGCCGGCCGACGTGGGCTGGCTCAATGCCGGCGGCCGCATCGTGGTGCGGGGCGATGCCGGCGATACGGCCGGCCACTGCGCGGCAGGCGGCGTCATCTACATAGGCGGCCGGGCAGGGACACGCTCGGGCTCCCTCATGAAGCACGACCCCCTCTACGAGGAGCCGCAGCTGTGGATACTCAAGAACACGGGCAGCTTTTCCTTCGAGTTCATGGGCGGCGGCCGGGCCGTGGTCTGTGGCTGCGACAGCCAGACCCTGCCCTCTGTCCTTGGCGAGCGCCCCTGTGTGGGCATGGTGGGCGGCACGGTCTATGTGCGCGGTCCCGTGGCCGAGCTTCCCTGCGACTTGCGCATGGAGCCTCTGGACGAGGACGATATTGTCTTTCTTGAGCGCGGCCTCGCTGACTTTCTTGACGCCGTGCAGGAAAAGCGGCGCAGTCGCGAGCTCACGGTCTGGAAGCAGTGGCGCAAGATAGTCCCCTTAAGCTACAGCGAACAGAGGGAGAGCGAACGCCCCACCGTTGAATCCGTGTCCGAGTTCCGCAGGAAGGAATGGGTTGCCGGCGGCATCTTTTCCGATGTCTTTCCCGACAATCTCGAAGAGCACAACGGCCTTCTTGCCAGGGGCATATGGCGCCTGAGACGCCCCGAATGGGAAAACCGCGCCCACTGTGCCCCTTGTGAATATGCCTGTCCGGCAGGCATCCCCACCCAGCTGCGCTACAATCTGCTCAGGGAAGGAAAGAGAGAGGAAGCGCTGAGGCTCATCCTGGACTACAGTCCCTTCCCGGGCTGCGTGTGTGGTTCCGTCTGTCCCAATCCCTGCATGCAGGCTTGTACCAGGGCCGGACTCGATCAGCCCGTGCAGATAGGCCCCCTGGGCAGGCTTTCCAGTACTGCTGAAGTACCCGGTCCTGAAGAGAAGAGCGGGAAGAGGGTGGCTGTCCTTGGCGGCGGCGTGGCAGGTCTTGCCGCAGCCTGGCGTCTGGCCCGCAAGGGCCATGAGGTCACGGTTTATGAGCGGGAAGCCCGCATGGGCGGCAAGATGGAGCAGGTCATTCCCCGCGAGCGCCTGGACGAGAATTTGCTTGAGCAGGAACTGGAGCGCATAGCCCGCATGGGCGTGCATTTTGTCTGCAATCATCCCGTGGACGCGGAGCGCTTTGCCGCCATCAGGGCTGAGTTTGATGCCGTCATCGTGGCCACGGGCGGCCATGTGGCCCGTGTCTTCGACTGGCCTGGGCATGAGCGCATTGTGGCAGGCATTGACTTCATGAAGGCTGTCAATGCAGGGAAAAAGCCTCCTGTGGCCGACCAGGTCATCGTCATTGGCTGCGGCAATGCCGGCATGGACGCTGCCGCAGGCGCCTACAAGATGGGCGCAAAGAAGGTCATCTGCATCGATGTGCAGAAGCCTGCGGCCTTTGCCCACGAAATAGAGCACATCAAGAGCCTTGGGGGCGAGATCCTCTGGCCTGTGCAGACCAGGGAAATCACCGAGAAGGGTATTGTGACCGCAGACGGGCGTCTCATCCCGGGCGAGCAGGTCATCATCACCATTGGCGAGCAGCCGGACCTCTCCTATCTGCCGGAGCAGACCCCGAAGTTTCGTGCCTGGCTGGCACCACGGGCCGATCAAAGCATAGCCGAAGGCGTCTTTGCCGCTGGCGACTGCATCCGTCCAGGCCTGCTCGTGCACGCCATAGGGTCCGGCAATGCGGCCGCCGATGCTGCGGATGCCTATCTGCAGGGCATAACCCTGGAACCGGCAAGGAAGACCGTGATTGCCAGGGAAAAGCTCCATACGGCGGCCTTTGCCAGGTATCAGGAACTGCCCTGCACACCAGGGGAAGACTACAGGCGCTGCGTGAGCTGCGGTACCTGCCGGGACTGCCATACCTGCGAGGCCAGCTGTCCCGAACAGGCCATCTCCCGCAGACAGACAGAGGATGGCTTTGTCTACGTCTCCGACGAGGAGCGCTGCATAGGGTGCGGTGTCTGCGCAGGCGTCTGCCCCTGCGGCATCTGGACCATGCACGACAATACGCCCCTTGTGCATGGCTAAGAGGCCCGTGTGACAGTGACGGGCACCGGGTCTGGAGAAAGCTTCAGGCTCAGCCTCTGACTCAGCCTCTGACTCACAAGAGCAGAAGACCGGGATCGTTTCTGGAGCAGGCGATCCTGGTCTTTTTTTGTGCGCCCGGCCTGGCGCAAGACTGTCAGGCGAAAGGAGCACTGCGCTTCAGAAGGCAAGAAAAAGTGATATCCTCCCGACCGGGGAGGGACAGGCAGAATCTCCGGAGCAAGGGAGCGCGTCTGGCAACTGCCTTTGGATGCGGAAGGGCCCCACTGGCGGCATTCTGGACGGACACCGGACGTCTTTTCCCTGTTGAAGGAAAAAAGGATGGGTATATTGACAATTTTTGCTGAAAAAAAGTAAAAACTTCTAAAAATAACTGCCTTCTTCATTGTAACAGGGAAAAACTCATGATTGCCAGACCGCTGTATCTGAACGCCCTGCGCTCCTTGCGCAACGTCCCCCTTGTGAAGATCCTGGCCGGTGTCCGACGTTGTGGCAAGTCCACCATTCTTGCCATGCTCCGCGAGGATCTGATTGCCAGCGGCATTCCGGAAGAGCGTATTGTCTGGAGAACCTATACGTCCGAGCATATCGATCATGCCCTGGACGACAGGGAAATGTATCGGGACATCCGCGAGCGGACGAAGGGCAGGGGCTTTTGCTACCTGCTTTTGGACGAAGTGCAGGAGATAGAAAACTGGGAGAAGGCCATCAACAGCCTGCTGGAAGAGGGCGACACAGACATCTATGTGACAGGCTCCAATTCCAGGCTGATGGTCAGCGAAATTTCCACCTATCTGTCCGGCCGTTATGTCTCCATACCCGTCTTTCCTCTCTCCTTTGGCGAATACCTGGACTTCAGGGCAGCCGGGCATGATCCCCAGACAGATCCCAAAAAACTGTTCGACGCCTATTTGCGCACGGGCGGATTTCCGGTCATTGCCGCCAACACCTTCGATGTCCAGACTGCCTGTCAGATCGTGGAAGGCATTTTTGCCTCTGTCGTGGAGCACGACATTGCCAGGCGCTACCATATCGCCAGGTACGAGCTGTTCACCAGAGTGGTGAACTACGTTCTGGAAAACGTGGGCAAGACGTTTTCTGCCAACGCCATTGTGAAGTTTCTCAAGGGAGAGGGACGCTCTCTGACCGTCGAGTCTGTCTACAACTACCTGGCATGGCTGGAAAAGGCCTTTGTCGTCTCCCGTTGCCGCAGGTATGATTTGCAGGGAAAGGCCGTCCTAAAGACTCAGGAAAAGTTTTTTGTTGTGGATTCGGCCTTCAAATACTGCAGGCTTGGCTTCAACAGAAAATCGATTGCCTCCATGCTGGAAAACATCATCTATTTCGAGCTGAAGCGAAGAAAGTACGATGTGTACATTGGCAAGGACGGCACAAGAGAGATCGACTTTATTGCCATGCAAAAGGACGAACGTCTCTACGTACAGGTTTGTCGCCAGTTACCCGAAGACTCCGACAGGGAGACTGCCAATCTTTTGGCAATCAGAGATCAGTATCCCAAGTACGTTGTGACCATGGAGGATCTGCCCGCGTACAACGAAAGGGGGGTGCGGATCATGCACATCGCGGATTTTCTTCTGCAGGAGAAGTGGTAGTCCTGGCCCCGGCAACTGTCTGGCAGGGACAGGCGGCTTTTGGGGGCAGTCTGCCCGGGATTTTCCGTATCCTGAGAGGCTCCTCTGTCAGGGGCAAGGAAAGAGCGCCTGTCCTGTACCAGGGTCGGCCCAGGGCCCGAGAGACGTCCGGGGAACGGGGGCAGCAGCGTTGCAGGAAGAGATTCGAAGCATATTTCTCGTGTGTTTCTGAAAATTTAAATGTGATAATTTTATAGCATTTCTAACTGCTGTATGTGCTCACCCTAAATTTGAAAGACTCGCACATTCCCAAGAGTGAAGGCATAGTGCCGTTGCAGGAAGAGATCTGAAGCAAGTTTTTTGTGTATTCCTGAAGGCTTAACAAATAGTAAATCAAAAGAAGACTCTTTCAACCCGTTGGTGTCTGTGATACTGTCCCCAAAACTTTGCACTGATATTTTGGGGAGGTTGGTATGGTCATGTCCGACGAGACGGCAGTTTCAAGTCCTGTACAGGCAGACGGAACAGGAGAGGAGCGCGGCGAGCTCAAGGCAGTGCTCGACGAGATAGCCCGGCGCTTTCAGGTGTCCTTTCATCCGCTGCAGTACGATGACGTGACCTTTCAGGTGCTGGATGTTGCCAACATGACGCAGTACCTGGACAGGCTGCTGGCCACAAAGGCCATCAAGAACCCCCTCAAGGATCTGCCGCTCTGGGCCAAGATCTGGCCAGGCTCCTTTGTGCTGGAAACCTATCTGCGCAAGAAGGCGGCAACACAGGGCAAGAATCTGCTGGAGCTTGGCTGCGGCTGCGGCGTCCTGTCCCTGCTTGCCTCGCGCCTGGGCTTTGCCAGCATCACGGCCTCGGATGTGGAAGACGAAGCCCTGCTTTTTGCAAAGGCCAATGTGCTGAAAAACCACCTTGAGCACCTCATCCATGTGCAGCATGTGGATGTGACCAGGCCTGGCAGAAATCCGGCCCTGGACAGCGAGGTGGACATCATTGCCGCCTCCGAGATCCTCTACCTGGACGACCTGCACACACCGATTCTCAACTTCCTGGATCGCCATCTGGCAAAAGACGGTCAGGCCGTCTTCTGCACGGACATGGCCCGGCGCAAGCCCCACTTTGCCAAGAAGGCCGCCCGGCGCTTCAGGGTGCAGGAACTCTACCTGCCGGGCTCCTTCACGGACAAGGAAGGCGCGCTGCAGCGCCGCCTCTATTCCCTGCTCATTGTGCAAAAGTAGCCCGCACGTCCCGTCATTGCCGATCTCACCCCCTTTGCTGATAGCTTCAGCCCTTCCATCAGGGAGTACCTTCTTATGACCTTTGCCAGGAAGAAAACCATTGCCGTCCCGGACGAGAAAGACCTGCCCCTCATCAGGCTGCAGGCCTGCCCCAAGGGCTATACCACGGACAGTGACAAGACCATTGCGCCGGCAGACACGGTGGCCGGTGTGCTGGGCCGTCTGGAGCGCCTCGGCTCGGACATCTTGCGCGAGACGAAGCGCGTGGACGTGGGGCGTCTTGGCATTCCCGTCTACCTCAGCGTCTGCGGTCAGGATGCCCGCCGCATCCTGCCCACCCGCAAGCAGATGGGCAAGGGCGCCTCTGCCGATCAGGCTCAGGCTTCGGCCTTGATGGAGCTCATGGAGCGCTATGCCTTCTTCTCCTTCTGGGAGCGCAGGCCCTGCTTTGTGCAGGCTACCTATTCCGAAGCGAGAGCGCTCTTTGGCGAGGACTGCCTGCCCCTGGAGGAAATCAACCGCTCCGTGCACGATGACCTGAATGCCCACGACACCCTGCGCGTCATGGACTGCATAAGCTGGAACTTCTATCCGGCCACGCGCCTCTCCGACAGCAAACGCGTGTGGCTGCCGTTAGACTGGTTTCGGACGTTGAGCGAGTTCAACGGCTCAAGCTGCGGCAACAGCACGGAAGAATCCCTGCTGCAGGGCATCTGCGAGCTGGTGGAGCGCCATGTCTGCTGCCTTGTGGACAGGGATCACAGGCAGACGCCGACCATTGATCCGGAATCCTGCACGGATCCCGTGCTGAAAAGTCTTCTGGAGCGCTTTGCCGCCCAGGGCATCCAGCTGATTCTCAAGGATTTCTCTTCAGGCATGCCCCTGCCCACGGTGGCAGCCCTGGCCTGGGATCCGTCAACCTATCCGGAATCGAGTGAAATCGTCTTCACGGCCGGCACCGCCTCCTCGCCTGTCAAGGCCGCCATACGAGCCGTGACCGAAGTGGCCCAGCTGGGCGGGGATTTCTGTACCAATGCCTGCTACGAGGCCTCCGGTCTGCCCAAGTTTGCCTCCCTTGACGAGTGCGACTGGGTCCTTGCCGGGGACACGGTGCCCCTCTCCTCCCTGCCGAGCATCGAGCATGCGGACATAGCCGAGGAAGTGCGCGCCGCCGTGCAGGGCCTGGCGCCGCTCAATGTCTACGCCGTGGAGACCACCAATCCCGATGTGCAGGTGCCGGCCCACTACCTCATCATTCCGGGCCTGAGCTTCAGGGAACGGGATCGCAATGAAAGCATTGGCCTCTTTGCGGGCCGCATTGTCAGTGAGACGCAGGAGGTGCCCGAGGCCAGGCACAATCTGGAGATCATAGCCACAGCCTACCCTGTGGCGCACTTTCTGCCCTTCTTTGCCGGCATGCTGGCCATGCGCGAGGAACGCTGGCTTGAGAGCGCCGACCTCTTCAGCCAGAGCATTGACCGTCAGCCGGACGACATGGCGAAGGGCCTTGCCAGTTTCTACGCAGGCTATGCCCTCTCCATGTACGGCGACTGGCCGGGTGCCGAACAGTTTTTTGCCAGGGCCGTGGAGCTGTGCCCCGACATGAAGGAATACACAAACTATCTGGGCGTTGCCCGCTTCAGGCAGAATCGCTACGAGGAAGCAGCCGAGGCCTTTCAGGCCTCCCTGGCCACGGACAAGGGCTCGGTCATGGATCTGGCCAACCTTGGCATGTGCGAATGGCGTCTTGGGCGCTTGCAGGAGGCCAGGGCGCATCTGCGTGCCGCCCTGGAACTGGATCCGACCCTTGGCTTTGCCCGGGATGCCCTGAAGAGCATAGAGGCAGAGCTTGCGGCAGGCATGGGTACGGACAAGAGCGCTGACACAGATACTGACGAGGACAAGGACGAGGATAAGGACGAGCAGGAAAATTCCGCGGTGCCTGCTCCCTGAGCTTGCCAAAGGAGGAAAACTCCTTACCTTAGTTTTGCGTGGCCTGCCTTGGGCAGGCCATGTCCCCTTGTTTCGAGACCTTTTGGCAGCACTGCTCACACATAGTTTTCAACACTGCCCCTGATCTTCCACACAACGCATGCCCTCATGCGCAGGACAGGGCCTTTTTTCTGAACGAGCTATTTCGAGGAGGTAGTCCCCTTGACCGATTTTTCTCCGCGCACCTGGCTTCCGCGAGTGCTTCTTGGCCTTATTGGTGTGTATATCCTCTATATTCTGTGTGTGGGAGCGCTGACCACGGTCGCAAACCAGACCTACAAGGCGCCTGCCGAGCAGCCCAAGGATGACGTGGCCCGTGCCTCGTGCATTGCCGAGGCCCTGGTCCAGCCCCTGGAAGAAGAGCTGGACGGCCTGTTCGGCTGGCTGCCCAATGACATTCTCCTTGTGCCCAGAATCGTGGACAACAAGACCAACTATCAGCGCGGCGTCATCTATGCCACCCGTTCCGCCTCCGAGGTCCTGGCCAAGACCGTGGCCCGCTTTGGCGAGCGCGACACCCTGCCGCCCATGCTGGTCAATGCCACCACCAAGGACTTTGCCTATGCCGACGATGTCTGGGGCTGGTGGTTTTTGTACAACAGCGAAAAGCGCTACCGCGAAGGCATCAAGAACTGGCGCCTGTGGGCCTCCAAGGTCACCGGCAACCCCGAAGACAAGAAGGCCCAGGTCTACAACCTGACCACCAGCGACATCGTGGAAATCCTGAACTGGGCTATCAAGACCGTGGACTACACCCTGGGCGTGCTCAATGACGACAAGGTCGGCCATTTCCACGGCGACGATGTCATCTACTATGTCAAGGGCATAAGCCACGTGGTCGACTGCGTCATCGAGGGCCTTTTGCAGTGCGACACCTCCATTGCGGAGCGTGGCGGCAAGGAAAACGTGGACGAGCTGCTCAAGCGCCTGTCCATGATTTCCAGGTTCAATCCCATCTATGTCGTGGGCGGATCCTACGGCGTGGGTGACAGCTTCTGGCCCAATCACATTGCCGCCATGGCACGGCACGTGGACGTTGTCAGCAATCGTCTGACCGACATCCGCAATGCCATGGAAAAGTAGCAGAACTTCTTTTGAAGAACAGGGGGCTGCGGTTCCCTGTTCTTCTGATCAAAGACTTCATGCGGCGATCTGCAAAAACCTTTTGCAGGTCGCCCTTTCTGACTTCTTTTTCTGGAACAGCGCTTTTTTCCGGCCAGGCACATCAGGCAGGCCGGACAGATGTTCGAGGACTCCAAGGAGATTCAAGGATGCAGCATATCAGGCATGCAGGCCTCATCCTGTGTCTGTGGAGCGTCCTGCTGCTTGCAGGCTGCGCCCTGGGCAGCGGCAGGAGCGCAGAGGTTGTGGACAACGGCGAATACGCACGACTCATCCGCCTCTTCCCCAGGCAGATGCAGGCACAGGGACTGGCAGACACAGGCCTGGCCTACCATGACGCAGGCAAGCCCGATGGGCAGTTCGGCACACTGATGTTTGATCGTCTCTCGCCGGACTTTCTTTTCAACGAAAAGGGCCACCACATCTACCTTGGGGCCACCTTCCATCAGACCCTCACGCCGTCAAGCAGAGTGTATCCCGACAGGGACGGTCAGGGCTTTGCCATTGTGCATCCTTCCCAGCGCCTGGCCATGCGCATGCTGGCCGTGGTGGACTGGAACAGGGATGATCACGACGACTGGCTCATGCGCTGTACGGTGGAAACCTTCAGGGGCAACCGTGTCCGTCACTACTACGTCCTGGCACCTGCCCCGTCAGGCCGGGAGATGACCCATGGCACCATCCTGGCCTCTGTGGAAGAGATGGGCCTTGCCCGTCCCCTCCTGCAGGCCAGGGATATGTCGGGCTATGGCCGCAGCGAAGACGAGCTTCCGCCCACGGTGGTGGAAGACGCCCTGCCTGGCGAGCGACCGGTGACGGCGCCGCCGACCCATGACAAGTCGTCCGGCGGCGTGCAGGAACGCGATATCTGACAGGGTGCGCGGGTTCGGGCACACGGCTCTTCAGGGCTGTATGCCCGAGAGAATACGCGTACGAGACACAGTCTTTTGAGAATACGAAGGAAGGAGTGAGCAGCATGGCACGCAAGAAAGTCGGACGCTGGGGCGTACTGGTTGGCATTTTCCTGGGCTTTGCCGTCATCTGGGCCTGGGAACGCTACGAGGAAAGGGGCACAAGTCCTGTGCCCGTGGTCTCCGGTCTTGAGGAGAGCTACCGGGATTTGCGCGCAGAAGTGCGCAAGCGCTTTGAGGAAGCGGCACGTCAGCTCAATGCCGAGACCCCCAAGAGCTTTGGCGACCTCATCACCCTGCGCAAGGTGGAGGTGGGCGAGGGCCCGTCCATGATCTACTACTATACCGTCAGGGGCAGCGAGTTCAGGGAAGGCCAGGAAGCAAGGGCGGCGGTCCTGGACCGGGTGTGCAGTCTGCCCGAGATGCGCGACTACATGCAGTACGGCGTGCATTACGACTACATCTACGAGACGGCCGAAGGCGCAAGGCTCTTTGACTTTGTCATCAGCGAGGAGGCCTGCAAGGCCCACGAGGCGGCCAAGGCCGCCCAGCCTGCTGCCCCCGCAGCAGGAAGCACTCAGTCTGCAGGGGCAGCTGCCCAGTAGAGGGGCGACGGCTGTTTCTCGAAAACGCCCTCTGCCCAGGCGGACGTTGTGTCAGCGGGCTTCTCTGGATGGAGACCGGGAACGGAGCCTGGGAAGTTCCGGGTGGAACCACCAGTACGCGGCAAAGACGGCCAGGCACAGGCCTGTCACAATCCAGGCCAGGGACACATCGGCCAGGGCAATGATGAGATAGGCCAGAAGCGGGCCTGCGGCTGCGCCAAGGTCCGTGAACAGGGCAAAGGCCGAGAGAAAGATTCTTGAATTGGGGGAGAGCAGGGCTGCGTCATTGCCCAGGGCATCCGTTGCCGTGGTGAGCAGGGTCGCTGCCAGCAAAACCACCACAAGGGCTGCGCACAAGCCGGCAAGGCTCAGGTCCTGGGCCCCCAGAAAGAGGGTCAGGGCACCGAAGGCAAAGGCCAGGGCCGACAGCCTGCAGCGGCCCAGGGGGCCGTCGGACAGGCGGCCGAAGACCGGAGCCAGGAAGGGCTCCCAGATCCAGCGCAGGGACTGCAGGCCGCCGGAGATGGTGGCCGCACTGAGCGTCAGGCCAAGGAAGAGGAGCTGTTCGTGCGAGTGATCCTCAAGGAGCATGGAAATGGTGGAGGCTGTCAGCCCCTGATAGGTCATGGCCACGATGAAGGCCGTCATCATGACCCAGAGGACAGGGCCGGGCTGCGAGGCAAAGACGTCCTTCCAGTTCAGGCTCTGATCCGGGCAGTTCTTCTGCCTGTCCCGGCTCTCGCTCCTTGGAATCTTTCTCATGAAGAAGGGCGCAAGGCAGGAGACGCCCGCAAAGAAGAGCGCCGTTGCCTGCAGTCCGAAGGTGTCGGAGAGGATGCCGCCAAGGAGCATGCCGCCAAGGCTGCCCAGGCGGTAGAGGCCGTTGTTGATGCCTGTGAGATAGCCCAGTGTATCCGGCGTGCTCACCCTGAGGATGGAGAAGAGCGTGCCAAGGCGCAGCAGCGTCCAGGAAAAGCCCCAGAGAAAGCGCATGAGCAGCCAGAGCACAAGGCCCTGACACAGGCCGTAGCCGGCTGTGGAGACAATGGCCAGCAGCGTTGCCAGCACAATGCCCGTCCTGCAGGAGCATCTTGTGTAGAACCAGGTGATGAGCGGGTTCAATGGGATGCGCACAAGCCTGTTGGCGGCAAGGATGAGTCCCACTTCCAGCAGGGAGCCAAGGCCTGCTTCCTCCCAGTGCAGGGGCAGGGCGACATAGAGGAAGGAGTCGCCCACAAGGCACAGGGCCGTGACAATGGAGATGGCTGTTATTTCGGAACGGGCAGCAGAAGCTTGCTGACTGGCCATGATGTGTTTCCTTGTTTTTCTGGCGGCCAAGGAGAAAACTGCTGCATCCTTCCAAAGAACAGTTTGTGCGCTGGCAGACGGGTGCGGCAGACGTCTGTGACATTTGTGTGGCAATTTGATGACAGATTCCCTACAATATGTCCAGAGCGCCAGGGTACCCATTCCATGCACGCGAGAGGTGGAGTACCACAGGCCGTTATCTGCAGAAGATCTCAAGACCATGCCCTGCAAAAGCCATCATTTTGTCACGCAGGGCGTCCTAAAGAAAGAACTCTCTCCCCTCTTGGTGAACGATATGAGTGAACAATTGATACGACTTGACATTACGGCTCCGGAAGCTGCCTATGACACGCTCACGGGCCTTCTGACCCTCAAGGTCTCCTCCGGCTGGGAAGAACAGAGCCTGGACAACGGAGACACCCTCTTTCGGGTGCACTGCGAGAACGCAGGCCTCATTCAGGATGTGGAGCAGGCCGTGCAGGCCATGGTCCCGGAGGCCGAGTGCGTGCGCGACAACGTCGTCGTGCAGGACTGGCTCACGGCCTGGAAGGATTTCTTTACGCCTGTGGAATGCGGCACGCGCTTTGTGGTGCTGCCGCCCTGGCTTGTGGACAAGACCGATCCTGGCAGCCGCAGGGCCATAGTCATCGAGCCCAAGAGCGCCTTTGGCACCGGCCATCACGCAACCACGGCCCTGTGCCTGGGCGTGCTCTCCGACCTTCTGGACGAAGGGCGCATAGGCCAGGGCATGCGCTTTCTGGACCTTGGTACAGGATCCGGCGTGCTTGGCATTGGCCTGTGTTCAAGCGGCCTTGCCGGCGAGGGCTGGGACATTGACCCCATTGCCATAGACAATGCCCTGGAAAACCGCGACCTCAACAGGATTGCCGAAAAGGACTTTGCCATTGGCACAGGCAGCATAGATGCCGTGACAGGCAGGGACTTTGATGTGGTTGTGGCCAATATCCTGGCTCGTCCCCTCATGGAGATGGCCAGGGACATCGTGGCTGTGAAGGCTGCGGGCGGGGTGCTTGTGCTCTCCGGCCTTCTGACCATACAGGCAGACAGTGTGGCCGCGGCCTATCAGGCCTGCGGCCTTGGTGAGCCCGAGCGCGTCGTCAGCGGCGAATGGTCGGCCCTTGTCTGGAAGTAGTGCCCCCTTTTCTCTTATTGATAATAATTCTTGACAACACTCTCAAATCAGGGCATATCCCTGTCAGAACACATGTGCAGGATATGGGCTTGGCCCAGGTTTGTCCTGTTCCCCCGATTTTGAACCTCTCTGCCTCGAACACGCTGCACGTGAAGGAGTATACTAATGACTGAAGTGACTTTTGAAGGCGCCCCTCTGCATCTTGAAGGTGACCTGCCCGTCAAGGGCAGCAAGGCTCCCGAATTCACCCTGACCGACAAGGGGCTTGCTCCCAAGACGCTTGCCGACTACGCCGGCAAGGTGCTCGTTCTTGTAAGTGTGCCTTCCCTGGACACCCCTGTGTGCGACATGGAAGTGCGCCGCTTCAACAAGGAAGCTGCCGCCCTGTCCGACAAGGTGGCCATTGTGTGCGTGTCCTGCGACTTGCCCTTTGCCCAGGCTCGCTGGTGCGGTGCTGCCGGCGTGGAGGCCGTGGAAACCCTCTCCGACTACCGCAACGGCAATTTCGGCAAGGCCTACGGCGTCTACATCCAGGAACTCGACCTGCTTGGCCGTGCCATCTTTATCGTCAAGGACGGCACCGTGGCCTACACCCAGCTTGTGAGCGAAGTGACCAATCAGCCCGACTTTGACGACGTGCTTGCCGCCATCAAGGCCCTTGTCTAGCCGTATCTGAAAAAGCCTGTCCCGGACAGACGGCCGAAACCCTCTTCGGCACCTGCCTCCGGGATCAAGGCATACACATTTCCGGGTATCTGTCTTCCCTTGTCCGGGGGCAGGTACCCTTTTTTTGCGTCCCTCTTTTGCGGCTGTTCTTTTCCGGCACGCGTTCGGTCACGCTTTTTTCCTGGTTCCTGACAAGAAGCGCCTTTTGCCGTATGCTTGGTTGTTGTCCGCTTTTGAAGGACAGGGAAAGTTCATCTGCATCTTTTTCGTGCCCGATGCACAACGATCCATACATTGAACAAGACGCAGAATAAACTGATCGCACAATCAGTCCCCTGTTCACGCTGCACAGAAATGTATCCGTGAGTGTACAGGGCCTTGGGACCTGTCTGACAGGAAAAAGAACAGGAAGGGACAGGGAGAGCCAACTGCCTTGCATCTAAAGATTCTTGATGGACAAGCCTTGTGCATCGGTCCAGGAAGCCTGAGATCCCCTGGGCTGAAGAGCGGGGTGCCGGGAGGCTGGCTGAAAAATAAATCACGCTTTCAAGAATTTTGATAAAAATATTGTCTTTTTTCGTGATAAATTGTACTCTATATCTAGAACCTCGCAGAATCGGGTGCGGGTGTGCTGCTGCTTTTTTTTCAAAAAAGTGGCAGCGGACCGGTCCTGTCTGCGGAGTCTCCCAAAGGAGAAGTTCATGCGTTTTTCCATGAAGACCATTGCCGTGGAGGAAGCTGTCGGCAGCGTACTCTGTCAGGATATCACCCGGATTGTGCCGGGAGAGAGCAAGGGCCCTGTGTTCCGCAAGGGACATGTGGTGACAGAAGAGGACATTCCGGTCCTGCTCGATGTGGGCAAGGAACACCTCTATGTCTATGAACCCCAGCCCGGCATGGTTCATGAAAACGACGCGGCCTGGCGCATAGCCCGCTGTGTGGCAGGCGAACATCTTTCCTGTACGGATCCCAAGGAGGGGCGCATCAATTTCAAGGCAGACTGCAACGGCCTGCTTTGCATAGACAGGGAACTGCTCTTCTGCCTCAATGCCCTGGGCGACATCACCCTGGCCACGCTGCCCGGCAACATCCGGGTGCGTCCTGGCGAAGCGGTTGCAGGCACCAGGGTGACTCCGCTGGTGGTGGACGAAAGCCTGCTTCTTGAGATGGAGCAGAAGATCACGCGTCCCATCCTCTCCGTCCTGCCCTTTGCAAGCCCCAGGGTCGGCATTGTCACCACAGGCAATGAAGTCCTCAAGGGGCGCATCAAGGACGGCTTCGGACCGGTGCTTCGGCAGAAGTTTGCCGACTTTGAGTGTCCGGTGGAAGGCCAGGTGCTCTCCGGGGACGATCCGGAATTCACGGCCAAGGCCATCCTGGACTTTGTGGACAAGGGCTGCGGCCTTGTCTGCGTGACAGGCGGCATGTCCGTGGATCCCGATGATCAGACCCCAACGGCCATACGCCGCACAGGCGCAGAAATCATCTGCTACGGCGCTCCCGTCTATCCCGGTGCCATGTTCCTTCTTTCCTACATTGAAGCTCCGCAGGGCCGCGTGCCCGTGCTCGGTCTGCCCGGCTGTGTCATGTACTGCAAGACCAGTATCTTCGACATCGTGGTGCCCCGCCTTCTGGCCGGGCAATACCTGCAGGCCGCAGACATGCAACGTCTCGGCTACGGAGGCTTTTGCCGCAGTTGCGCTCAATGTCACTACCCTGTCTGCAGCTTTGGAACAGGTTCCTAGAGAGACCGTCTTCCCTGTGCAGGCAGCCCGTGGCAAGAGATATCTTTTTTGACTGATCGTCTTGGCCTGAGACAAAGGATTTCCCTTTTGTCGTTTCATGTCTCCCTGGGGTAGACATGGATGGTCGGTCCAGCTCCCAACAGGAGGGCTTCATGCAAACTAAGACTCTCGTTGTGAACGGCGTTGAACATCGCGTTCTCGTCGACGACAATGACTTTCTCGTTGATGTGCTGCGCAATCAGCTGCACATTACCAGTGTGAAAATCGGCTGCGGCAAAGGCTCCTGCGGCGCCTGCTCCGTGATCATGGACGGCAAGGTCATCCGCGCCTGTGTCACCAAAATGCGCCGCGTGGCTGATTTTGCCAGCATCACCACCGTGGAAGGCATTGGTACAGCCACCAACCTGCATCCTCTGCAAAAGTCCTGGATCTTCCATGGCGGTGCCCAGTGCGGCTTCTGCACGCCCGGCTTCATTGTTTCCGCCTACCAGCTGCTGAAGGAAAATCCTGCTCCCACCAGAGAGGACGTGCGCGACTGGTTCCAGAAACACCACAACGTCTGCCGCTGCACTGGCTACAAGCCTCTTGTGGACGCAGTGATGGACGCTGCCGCTGTCATGCGCGGTGAACTTGCCCCCGACGCCATCACCTGGCACAAGCCTGCTGACGGCCGCATCTGGGGCTCCCGCATGCCCAGACGTACCGGCGTGGCCAAGGTCACCGGTGCTGCCGAATACGGCGCCGACCTGGCCTACAAGATGCCCCCGGATACCCTGCATCTGGCCATTGCCCAGGCCAAGGTGTCCCATGCCAACATCCGCGGCATCGATACCTCCGAAGCCGAAAAGATGCCCGGCGTTGTCCGCGTGCTCACCCACAAGGATGTGAAGGGCAAGAACCGCATCACCGGCCTCATCACCTTCCCCTCCAACCTGGGTGACGGCTGGGATCGTCCCATCCTCAACGACACCAAGATCTTCCAGTACGGCGACGCCCTGGCCATCGTCTGCGCAGACACCGAAGCCCATGCCCGCGCTGCTGCCGACAAGGTGAAATTCGACCTCGAGCTGCTGCCCGAGTACATGGATGCTCCTTCCGCCAAGGCTCCCGACGCCATCGAAATTCATCCCGGCACCCCCAACACCTACTTTGTGACCCATGTGGTCAAGGGTGAGGATCCGGAGCCCTACTTCAACGATCCCGACTGCGAATGGGTGGAACAGAGCTACTACACCCAGCGTCAGCCCCATCTGCCCCTGGAACCCGACGTGGGCTTTGCCTACATCAATGATCAGGGCCAGCTGGTCATCCACTCCAAGTCCATCGCCATCCACCTGCACGGCCTCATGATTGCTCCCGGCCTGGGCGTGGAACTGGGCAAGGACCTGGTCATGGTTGCCAACACCGCCGGCGGCACCTTCGGCTACAAGTTCAGCCCCACCATGGAAGCCCTGCTCGGCGTGGCTGCCCTGGCCACCGGCCGTCCGGTGCACCTGCGCTACAACTATGAGCAGCAGCAGAACAACACCGGCAAGCGTTCGCCCTTCTGGACGACCCTGAAACTGGCCGCCAACAAGAAGACCGGCAAGATCATGGGCCTGCATTCCGACTGGGATTGCGACCATGGTCCGTATTCCGAATTCGGCGATCTGCTCACCCTGCGCGGTTCCCAGTACATCGGCTCCGGTTACGGCATTGCCAATATTCGTGGCGAAGGCCGCACCATCTGCACCAACCACTGCTGGGGCTCTGCCTTCCGCGGTTACGGTGCGCCCGAAGTGGAATTCCCCTTCGAAGTGTGCATGGACGAACTGGCCGAAAAGCTGGGCATGGATCCCTTCGAATTCCGCTATGTCAACGTGTACCGTCCTGGTGACACCACCCCGACACAGCAGGTGCCCGAAGTCTTCTCTCTTGTCGAAATGTTCGACAAGATGCGTCCCATCTACGAGGATTCCAAGAGACGCACCGCTGCCCGCAGCACTGACGAAGTGAAGTGCGGCACCGGCGTTGCCCTTGGTGTGTACGCTGCCGGTCTCGACGGTCCCGACTCCTCCGAAGCCTGGGCTGAACTGAACGACGACGGCACCATCACCATCGGCGCTTCCTGGGGCGATCACGGCCAGGGTGCCACCTCCGGCATGCTCGGCACGGCCCACGAAGCCCTGCGTCCCCTGGGCATTGACGAGTCCAGGATTCGCCTGGTCATGAACGACTCCAGCAAGACCCCCAACTCCGGTCCTGCCGGCGGTTCCAGATCCCAGGTGGTCGTGGGCAACTCCATCCGCGTGGCCTGCGAACAGCTCATCGAGGTCATGAGGAACCCCGAGGGTGGCTGGTACACCCGCGAGGAAGTCGTCAAGGCCGGTCGCGAACCCAAGCAGCTCGGCAAGTGGACTGCTCCCTGCACGGACTGCGATGTGGAAACCGGCAAGGGCGAACCCTTCTGCTGCTACATGTACGGTCTCTTCCTGGCCGAAGTGTCGGTCAACGTGAAGACCGGCAAAGTGCAGACAGACCGCCTCGTCTGCGTGTGCGACATCGGCAAGGTCAACAACCGTCTCGTCGTTGACGGCCAGATCTTCGGCGGCATGGCCCAGGGCGTTGGCCTGGCCCTGACCGAAGACTACGAAGACCTGAAGAAGCACGCCACCATGGCTGGCGCCGGTATCCCCAACATCAAGGATATCCCGGACGACATGTCCATCATCTACGTGGAAACTCCGCGCAAGGATGGTCCCTTCGGCGCCTCCGGTGTGGGCGAAATGCCTCTCACTGCTCCGCATCCGGCCATCATCAACGCCGTCTACAACGCCTGCGGTGCTCGTATCCGTCACCTGCCGGCCTACCCTGAAAAGGTTCTCGCTGCCATGCCCAAGTAGGCGCTGACACGCCTTTTCAGTTTGTCCAAGACTGAGTAAAAACCAGGGGGGATGGGGTCACACTCATTCCCCCTTTCTTTCTTTTTGCGCCAGGCGCCCGAAAGACAGGTCCCGGAGCCCGGGCTCGGCGAGCGAGCCTGCGGAAATCCCTGGCTTGTCAGGCAGGGCTCAACATAAGGAGAAAACATGGCCGTCACTCTTGATCAGCAGGGCATGCATGCCCTGGAAGCCCGCTGCAGCCAGGACAATCCCCCGCGCTGCCAGGTTCTCTGCCCGTTCAACGTGGACATCAAGGGCGTGCTTGTCCAGCTTGGCAAGGGCAATGCGCGTGAGGCACGCAAGCTTTTGCAAAGAGTCCTGCCCCTGCCTGGCATCATGTCCCGCATCTGCGAGCACCCCTGTGAAAGCAGCTGCCTGCGGGCCAACCTGGGCGGACCTCTGGCCATTGGCAGCCTGGAAGCCTGGCTTGTGCGCGAGGAACCGGTAGCTGGCGCAGGCTTTCCGGTGCGCAGGAAAAGCCAGACCATGGCCATCATGGGCACGGGCGTGGCAGGCCTGGTCTGTGCGGCCGACCTGGCAGGCAAGGGCTATACGGTTGTCTGCTGTCATACGGGAACGCCTGAGTCGGCCCTGCAGGCACAGTTCCCGAAGCTTGCCGAAGAATGGGACGATCAGCGCGGTCCTGCGGCCGAATGGGCCGCTCTGGCTGGCAAGGTGACCTTCAGGGAAGTGCCGGCTCTTGACAGGGCCCTTCTGGACGAGCTCTGTGCCTCGGCAGACGCCGTCTTTGTGGATGCCTCGCAGTGCGACATCGCTCCCGCAAGGGAGGCCTGCGATCCCCTGACCCTGCTCTGGCAGGAAGGGGACAGCAAGGTCTGCGCCGGCGGCTGGAAGGAGACCACGCCCACGGGCCACACATTTGTCTCGGCCGCACGCAGCGGCGGCGAAGGCCGCACGGCAGCCGTGACCATGGAGCGACTGGCAACGCACGTGTCGCTCACGGCTTCCCGCGAGCGGGAGACCAGAAGCCCTGCCATGATTCTGGACGGCATAGAGCCCAGTCCGCGTCTTGTCCCCCACGAGGGAACGCTGACAAGGGAAGAGGTACAGGCCGAGGCCAGGCGCTGCCTGGAATGCCAGTGCCTCATCTGCGTGAAGGCCTGTGCCTACATGCAGAAGTACAAGGGCTATCCGCGTGTCTTTGCGCGCATGATTTTCAACAACCTCACCATTGCCCAGGGCATACGCAAGGCCAATTCCCTCATTGACAGCTGTGCCCTGTGCCGGCAGTGCGAGGAACTCTGCCCTGAGCACTTTTCCATGGCCGACCTCTGTCTGGCTGCCAGGGAAGACATGGTGCACAAGGGCTTCATGCCCCAGAGTGCCTTTGAATTTGCCATGGAGGACATGGAATCGGCCTCCACGGATCCCTGTCTCTTTGTGCATCCTGGCACGCAGACCGAGACACCTGCCCAGGTCTTCTTCCCGGGCTGTCAGCTCACGGGCTGTCGCCCGGATCAGGTGGCAGCCGTCTACCAGTATCTGGCAGACAGTCTGCCTGGCGGCACGGGCATCTATCTCTCCTGCTGCGGTATTCCCGCTCACTGGGCCGGCGAAAAGAAGCGCTTTGAAGAACATGTGGCCAATATGAAGGAAGCCCTCGCAAGGATGGGGAATCCGCGCATCATCACGGCCTGTTCTTCCTGTCTCTCCATTTTCCGGGAATTTTTGCCCGAGCTTGAGAGCGTCTCCCTCTGGGAAGTCTTGGATGCACAGGGCACACTTCCTGCGGAAAAGAAAGAAAAGCCTGCCTTCCCGCAGACGCTTGTTGTACAGGATCCCTGTTCTGCCCGTTATGACGAAGGCTGGCAGAAGGCCGTGAGAAGCCTGGCCAGAAAGT
Source organism: uncultured Desulfovibrio sp. (assembly GCA_944327295.1). Taxonomy (GTDB): domain Bacteria; phylum Desulfobacterota; class Desulfovibrionia; order Desulfovibrionales; family Desulfovibrionaceae; genus Desulfovibrio. The sequence continues at coordinate 29,696 of CALVHF010000004.1, forward strand.
GCGGAGTGGACGTGACAGAGCCCGAACTCACGGGCAGGCTGACAGCCTGCTGCGGCTACGGCGGCAATCAGTGGTGTTCGGATCCGGAAGCAGCCCGGCAGATGGCCAGGCTGCGTGCCGAGGGCCTGGGCGGACCGTCCCTGGCAAGCTGCATCATGTGCCGCGAGCGCATTGCCGACCAGGGGGTGGCCTGCTGGCACATCCTGGACCTGCTGCCCTTTGGACCGGCAAGCACACAGACCGGAGACCAGGATTCCACCTCTCTTTCGGCCAGACGGGCTGCCAGGGCAAAGGTCCGGCGCCTGCTCACCCATGTGCTGGCTGGGGAAGTACTGCCTGAGCCTGTGCCCCAGGCCCGCATGCGCTATGCCGAGGAAATGCTGCGCAAGCTGGAAGAAAAGCACATCCTGCAGGAAGACGTGGAAGCAACGCTGGCCTTTGGCGAGCGCAGCGGCGCCTTCTTCGAGGACCTGGATTCCGGCCACAGGCTGACAAGCTACAGGCCCCGTACCGTGACCTTCTGGGTGGAATACACCCAGGATGAGGATGGCACCTATGTGGTGCACGACGCCTGGTGTCACCGCATGCGTGTGCCCGGTGCCGGCGGCGAGGTGGCGAGCACGGCCTTTGCCAAGCAGACCGAGGACGAACGCGGTCGCATTTCCGGGGGCCGGTAATGGACGCTCGGGAGAAAGCCCTGGAACAGGAGGGGGCCGTAAAGGAACGGCGCTGGATCTGCGGACGCTGCAAAAGGCCCCTGGAAGTGGAAAGCGTGCCCACCCGCTATGCCCACGGCGGCCTGCTCATCCAGCTTGCCCGCTGTCCGCAGTGCGGACTCACCCTTGTGCCCAAGCCCCTGGCCGAGGGGCGCATGGTGGACATGCAAAAGCGCATGGAAGAGACCTGGAACGGCGTATAGTTCCGGCAGGCAGACGATATCCGCAGCTTTTTGTATTGGCTTGTGCTCTTTGTGTTTTCTTTTGGATGCGCTGCCCGTCTGACAGCTTGAAGAGGGAAGGTATAGTATGCTGCGACAAGAACAGAATTTTGCGCCGGACCATGGCACCTGGATCTGCGGGCGCTGCCGTGTCCCGCTGGAACAGATCAAGGTGCAGGCCCTGTATCTGCAAAGTGCCTTTGACGTGACCCTGCCGCGCTGTCCCAAGTGCGGCATGACCCTGATCCCCGAGTATCTGGCCGAGGGCAAGATGCAGGAAGTGGAGGCCCTGGTTGAGGACAAGTAGTGTCTCAGCCAGACCCCTGTACGGTACGGCCTCCTTCAGGGCCGTGGCCGGAGACACCCTGCGCCCTGGCGGCCTTGCCCTCACGGAGCACGGCCTGGGGATCCTGGAGAGCCTGGGCCTTGAAAGGCATGCCCGCATTCTGGATCTTGGCTGCGGCCCAGGAGCAACAACCAGGCTGTGTGCTGAGTTGGGCTACGAGGCCGCAGGCCTGGACTGGCATCCGGGTCCCTGGTCTGCCAGCAGCCCCGAAGAAGACGCAGAGGGCACAGCCCAGGGCCTTTGCGCGTCGCACACAGGCGATGGATGCTTGGATTGCCAGGCGCACTTTGTCTGTGGCGACCTGCTCAGTCTGCCCTTTGCCAGTCAGAGTCTGGACGCCTGTGTGGCCGAATGCGTGCTCTCCCTGGTGGATGTCCCGCAGGCACTGGCCGAATGTGCCCGTGTCCTAAAAAAAGGGGCCTTTTTGCTGGTCACGGATCTTTTGCTTCGGCCAGAGTATGCACAGGCTCTGGCTACAGCATCTGGAGACTTTGGAGAAACAGGTTCAGGCTCATCCGGCAAGGAACGCAAGGGGGCGCAGGATCTGTTGCATCAGGGTACAAGCTGCCTTGCCGGAGCGCTCTTTCCCTGGCAATGGGAAGAACGCTTTGAAGGTGCGGGCTTTGCCGTGGCCGTGCGCGAGGATCACAGCAAGGCCCTGGCACGTCTTGTGGCCGAGCTTGTCTGGTACGACTGTGCGGGAGATCTGGACTGGCTTCTTCCCAAAGGCCCGTGCAGTTGCGCAAGTGATCGCAGGCGCTTTGGCTATGGTCTCTGGGTGGCCCGAAAGGTCAGGGACTAAAAACTGCCCAACACCCGGGAGCAGCCAGGTTGTACCTCGACGTTCTCGGGAGCTGGGCTCACAGAATTTTGCCAATTGTAACAGACTTGACAGAAGACAGGGAACAAGCATAGAAACATTTTTTGGCGGGCCCATAGCTCAATTGGCAGAGCTTCCGGCTCATAACCGGCTGGTTCTAGGTTCGAGTCCTAGCGGGCCCACCACATATTTGCACGTTCACGGTTCCTGTCTGATGGTTGTCATCTCGCAGGGACCGTTTTTTTGTGTCCTTTTTTTGAGCCAGCCTGCGCGTGTTGCCCAAAGACAGGGGCAGCGCCAGACAAATTCCCTGGGAGGGAATCATGAATCCAGTCCTGCTCGATCTGATGCCTGCTGTCCGCGAGGGCTACTGCTGCAGCCAGCTCCTTTTGCAGCTCCTCCTCAATGCCCGTGGCGAGGAAAATCCCGGTCTCATGCGGGCCATGCAGGGCCTGTGTCACGGCATTGGCCAGTCCGAGGGGCCCTGCGGCCTGCTCACCGGTGGCGCCTGCGTGCTCTCCTATCTGGCCGGCAAGGGCCGGGACGGCGAGGAAGCAGAAAGCATGCTCACGCCTCTGCTCAACGAGTACGCGACCTGGTTCTACGAAAGGACTCAAACGTACGGCGGCTGGACCTGTCCGCAGGTGGCCGCAGGCTTGGGCAGCAGAGAAGCGGACGGAACCTTCAACCAGGTGGCCTGTGGTGAACTTCTGGCCGACTGCTGGGACAAGATAGGCGAGCTTGTCGAAAACTATGGCCTGGATCCCATGGCTCACAGCGGCGAGGACACGCTTTAGCCCCTGGCCTGAAAAGTGCCTGGTCGGGAATTTCAAGGAGGTCGGTCATGAGCCGGGACATTCTCTACGCGACACAGTCCCTGTGTCCCGTGTGCCTGCGCAGGCTGGATGCGTACTATATTAATGATACAGACGGCGCTGTGCTGCTTGCCAGAACCTGCCCGGAGCACGGAGAGTTTGCCACCTGCATCTGGCCGTCGCCTTTGGAAGCGCCGGACATCACGCCCTTTCAAAAGTGGAAGGTGACCAAGACCCCTTCCTATCCGCAGGATCCGGCTACAGACCTGAACCAGGGCTGTCCCTATGACTGCGGCCTGTGCCCGGCCCATGCCCAGCACACCTGTCACGGCCTTCTGGAAGTGACCATGCGCTGCAACCTGGCCTGTCCGGTCTGCTATGCCAGTGCCGGGGAGGGCGAGCTCCCCAAGGACCCGTCCAGAGCAGCCATCAGTGCCATGCTGGCCAATCTGCTGGCTCGCTCCGGTACCTGCAATGTGCAGCTTTCCGGGGGCGAGCCCACGGTCCGGGAAGACTTGCCGGACATTATCAGAGAGGCAAAGGCCCTGGGCTTTCCGCTCGTGCAGGTGAACAGCAACGGCGTGCGGCTGGGACAGGACAAGGACTATGCCCGCAAGCTTGCCGAGGCCGGACTGGACTCTGTCTATCTGCAGTGGGATTCCCTCAAAGCAGACGTTCTTGCCTATTTCCGGGGCACACGTGTGCCCAACCTGCGGGAAATCAAGGAAGCAGCCCTTGCCAACTGCGCTGCGGCAGGCCTTGGTGTGGTACTGGTGGCCACCCTTGTGAAGGGCGTCAATGATCAGGAACTGGGCGATCTTTTGCGCGATGCCGTAGGCCGTGGTCCGGTGGTACGGGGCCTGCACCTGCAGCCTGCCTCCTATTTTGGCAGAAGTCCGGTTGATGCCGTGCACAGTCCAAGGCTCACCTTAGGCCATGTCATGCAGACCCTGGCCAGTCAGGCGCCGGAATGGATTAAAGCAAGCGACTTTCATCCACCCTGCTGCGAACACTCCCTGTGCAGTTTTTCGGCTGTCTATGCCCGGGTCGGCAAGGATCTGGAGCTGGAGGAAAGTGTGACGGCCCTGCACGGGGCAGAGAGCATCCGGGCCGAAGAAGGCTCCAGAGTGGCCAAGGCCTTCATTGCCAGGCAGTGGAGCCGGCCAGGCCTGGGCAGCTCCTGCTGCGGCGAGAGCAGGGAGACAAAACAATCCGCTTCGTTATGCTGCGGAGGCGGACAGGATGCCTTCTCCAAATTCCTGGACAAACGCAGTGCGGATCGGCGCTTTACCCTGTCCTGCATGGCCTTTCAGGACAGCTTAAGCCTTGATATAGAACGCCTGCGCGGATGCTGCATCCATATTGTGCGGCCGGACGGTCGCATGGTGCCCTTCTGTGCCCAGAACATGACAAGCCTCACCGGCATCCCCCTCTATCCAGACAGACTGCAGGAACAGAGCTAGCGTCTCTTTTCTGCATTCTTCTGCATTCTTCTGCATTCTTCTGGCTCAGTACACTTTCAGGAACTTCCATCCACAAACGGGTCCGACATCCATGTTTACGAACAACGTTCTTGGCGAAATCTTTCTCATCAACAGTCACACCAATACCATCCATGCGGCCAGCACTTTGTCCGATGACTGCGGCATCAATGGCACGCAAAACGGCCGTTTCGGCATCCTGCCTTGTGCCAGTGCCAGGGAACGGGAGCTCATGCTGCAGCAGTTTGGCATAGAGTATCCGCAGCTTGCCCTCTGTCCCCACTGCTTTGCCAGGGAACTGGCCGCGCAAAGGGCACAGCAGAAGGCACAGGCAGAAGAAGGGCAAAAGGGGGTGGCCCCCAAGGAAGAGGGCCTGCAGGACGAGGCTCCAAAAGACGAGGCCTACACACAGGGCCAGAAGGCTGCATCCTGAGCCTCTGCAAGAGGAGCACAGATCCTGACACGCAAGGTTTGCTGCCACGTTTCCCGTTTTGAGAGAAGCAGGAGGCTGGAAGCAATGCAGAAGGACGCAAAAGATAAGGCCAGTGACAAGAGAGGAAAAGGAGCGAGGGACGCATGTCGAACCATGCAAGGCCAGCACAGAACACAAACGCGAGTGCACGGGAAGCGGACAGATCCGGGCACGTCACGGAACAAGTCTGCGGACAAAGCTACGGACAAATCTGGGAACATTCCCTGGGACCGCAGGATATTCTCCTGAGCAGCGAAGCCAGGGAAAGTGTGCGGGATCTGCACGATCCCCTCTTTGCCAGGGCCTGGGAAAAACTGGGATTTGCGAAGGCACAAGGATTGCCGGGCAGGGCGGTTGCTGCCTTGCAGGCACGGCTGCTGGTCCAGCTCTTTGAACGCCTGGGCAGCCTTGAGACAGCGCAGCGGCAGGGCTCCGGCTCTCTTTTTTACCGTACCCTCCTTGCTCCGTACCAATCTTCTCTTGTGCAGTTGCAGCAGAGCTGCCGGCAGATCTGGGAGACCATGCTGGACAAGGCCACTCTTGGCACCGCTGATGCGGATGAGAGCGAATTTGTCCTGCTTGCCCCGGTCCGCAAGATTCTTGCCAGCCTGCCACTCACTTCAGGCAGAGACATTGCCGGCGACTACAGACGCTTTTTGTGTACCAGTCAGGACGAAGTGGCCCGCATCGTGACTCTGACCACATCAGGGTCCACTGGCGCAGCCAAGCGCCTGGCCTTCAGTGTGCGGGACCTGGAGCGCACCAGAAAATTCTTTGCAGCCGGCATGGCCCAGATTGTTGGCAACGGCGATGTGCTTCTTGTCTGTCTGCCTGGGGCGGAACGCCCGGATGGTGTGGCCGACCTTTTGAACCGGGGACTCTCTCCCTTGGGCGTCACGGTGCATGCCCTGCCTTCCGCTGCCTCCGATCAGGTTGTGCTGGAAACCATTGCAAAGTTTTCTCCGACCAGTCTTGTTCTTGCTCCGCGACAGTTGCAGACCCTGCTGCAGGTCTATCCTGACAAGGCGCCCGGGCGCCTGCGTTCCTTCTTGGTGAGTGCCGACTGGTGCGATCACTCCCTGCTGCAACAGGCTCAAAAAAACTGGCAGGTGGCCACGCTGGACCACTACGGCATCACCGAGACCTGCTTTGGCTGTGCTCTGGAGTGCCGGGGCAAGACTGGCTACCACATCCGTCATGCCGATGTACTCTGCGAAATCATTGATCCTCTGACTGGGGAAATCCTGCCCCCAGGAGAAGTGGGGGAATTGGTTCTCACCACCCTGCGCCAGGACGTCATGCCCCTTGTGCGCTACCGGACAGGCGATGCAGCCAGTCTGCGGATAGACACCTGCAACTGCACAAGTCCCCTCTCACGCATAGACCAACTGCTTGGACGTTTTGCTCCTGGAACACGCGACATCATCCATCCGAAAAAAGGCGAACGCTGCCATGTGCCTCTGTAGAGGGGAGAGAGTGCAGCAAAGAGTATGCGGCTTGTTGTTGTCTGGGATTGCCGGAAGCTTTTGACTGGGATCAGGGGATCTGAGTGTCCTCTGATCCTTCGCTTTTTCTTGAGGACGCTTTGGGCAGAGCGGGAAGCTTTGTCAGGCCTTGTGTGACAGCAAGTTGCAAGCTTCCTTGAGCAGTGCGTTGTGGCTGGCCCCCAGAGTCACAAGAGACATGTGTGTCTCCTCCTCTCGCTTGAGAGCAGGCACAATCCTGATGCTGAGGGTGTTTTCGGGGGAAACATCAAGGAGATTGGCCAAAGCCAAACAGAAGGCACTGGCCTGTGCGGGTTCCGTGTCGCCATGGCCTGCTCCTGCCTCTGCCAGCCCCTGGAGCAACGAGGCTGCCCTGTCTTCCTGCCCAGGGTTATGCACAGCCTGTTCCACGGTGGTCAGAAGAACCTGCAATTGCGGGATGATGGCCGCAGTGTGCTCCTCTGCCTCTGCGTCTGTTGCTTTTTCCGGCACAGGCGAGAGCAGGGTCACCGGGAAGTCCCTGGTACACCTTGTGTCGCAGTGAAGCGTGTGCAGGAACGACTGGGCAGCGGCGGTTCCAGCTGACAGACTGGCGGCAGCGTACAGGAACTTTTGCAATCGAGTCAGAAACGTTGTGTGAGTACACAAGGAAGGCAGAGTCTCGTCACTCCATCCAGCCTGCAGGATGTCGGCGTCTGCCTGCTCAAGTTCGCGGAAGATGGCAAACAGGCTTCTGTGCTCGATGGCAGCAAGCTGTCGGATCAACTTTGCGAGGGCCGCGGTAGAGTCGCTCAGGGAGGGAGAGTTCGGGACGATCAGTTGCTGGCCCTGGAGTTCGTAGCAGAGGGCCTCGGTGAAAAACTTTCCCCGAAACACGGCCTGTCTGCGTTCAAGATAGGCTCTGACTGCAGCTGGATTGATTGTTTCCAGCGACTCTTTCTCAATGGTGGCAGGGCCTTTGCACGGATTCATGGGCACTCCTTGGTACTTCTCCAGGGCTCACGCACAGAGACACACGAGCAGATCCGCAGGGGAAGTGCTGACTATTCTTCCTCAAGTTCCTCAAGATGAAGAGGCCTGGATCCTCTGGCTTGTTTAAGCAGTTGCAGGGCTTCGTCCTTGGTCAGCACACGTCCCCGGCAACTTGGATGCTGCAACCGGTTTTCCGGGCAGTAGCCCAGCTGCACGCAGGAAGGACCGGCGCCGGCAAAAAGGTCCGGGGCAGCCTTGCGGCAGAGTCGCAGCATCTTGAGGGCCAGGTCGCGGATCTCGGCCTGGGCATTGCGGCAGCAGCGGATGGCAAACCAGTCGCGCAGGGCGTGGGCATTCATGCCAATGATGGCCTTGAACTCCGTGGCCTGGGGCTTGAGGTAGCGCAAATCCTGTTCCGGCAGGCCGGCATCCAGGCCTGCATCGTACCACTGTCTGGAGATCTCTGCGAGGTCATGGCCAGTGAGTCTGGCTGTGTGCCCGTCCGGCAGGGTGACGTCGGCAGCAAAGTCGGCCACGGACTTTGGATAGACAACGGAGAAGACACGCTTGCCACCCAGCTCGGCACGGCCGGACTTGATAAGGTAGGAGGCCAGACGCTTGCGCACAAGCTGGGTTTCCGTGACGCGGCTGTAGCCCTCCACCCCAAAGAGGAAGAAGTCAAATTCCAAGGCAGCACCATGGCCGCTGGAGAGGATGTTCTCGACAATCTTTTTCGAGTAGGGCGAGGCAACGATTTCTTCCAGACTGCGTTCCGAGCGGACAAAGCGTGCCGCGATATCCGTATAGATATGACCGCCGCCGGCAAGCAGCAAAACCTTGCCCTGGCCTGTGTACTGTTCCTTGATCATGGTGACCTCCCGGTTTGGTTAGGCCTATGCAGCAAGTTTGTTCTCTTGTCAACAGAAGGAATTCTTTCATTGTATTCAGATAATTTCTGGAAGTATATTGTTTGATTTTTATGAAAATTTGAAAATTTTTCGAAATAAAACTATGAACTATTGCAAAATAATCAGACAGAGAATAATATAAAATAATAGATTACATTACTGAATATGTATGAAGACAAAGAGTAAACAGAAAAATATTTCTCTGGTACATGAAAATGTGTCAAGGTGACAGATTTTTCACGCAAGTGTGACCTTCCTGTCATAAAGTTTTGACCCGTGCAGGGCAGAGTGTCGCCACTCTTTCGGGGGCGAAATTTTTGTACTTGAGGTTTTCTCCTCCTTTTCCTCAGGCATTGAGCGAAAAATGTCGCTGCTACCTATGAAAATGGCCAAACTGGCCACATCTCGCAAACAGTGAAGGCTGGGGCACGCTCGAATCGGCAGCCAGAGGGCGGTACAAATCCAAAAGATTGTACTGCAGAGCCCGATTTCAGGCCTGCGGGGGGCTGAAAGGCCTCTCACGGGGGCGTTTGGGGGTGGAAAGGAGAAAAAAATAATTTTACAGAAAATTGACTGTTTTTAGGTAACCCAGTGAGAATGTTTGAAAAGGTAAAAAAACTTTTTTTTGCCCAAACCCTAAAGAGTAAAAAATTTTTGACGATAAGACTTGCATACAGGACCAGAACTGAGTATGTTGCTTCCAACAACAGGGGGTTCCAGAACTTCCCTGTTTCCCAACCCGGTTCAACCGGAGCAACATCCCCAGTTTGTATCAAACCCATCTTGGGGATTGATTCTGCCAAACAGGCACCCAAATATGGTGCTTATATTTAAGGAAGGAAAGTCATGAGAAAGCTTGCTACACTTCTGATTGCTGCTGGTCTCGTTTTTGGTGCGGGTACTACAGCTGCTAACGCCATTGATTTCAAGGCCAAGGGCGAATGGGTCATGAGCTTTGACTATGGCCAGAATGGTAACCTGACCGGTGGTCATGGCCAGACCGGTTACAATGGCAGCGAAGACGAATTTGAAGCCAAGCAGCGTGTCCGTCTGCAGTTGGACGCCGTTGCTTCCGAAGCCCTCTCCGGTACCGTGTTCTTCGAAATCGGCAACACTACTTGGGGTAAGGCTGGTACTTCCGGCGGCGCTCTTGGTGCTGACGGCACAATCGTTGAGGTGCGTCGCGCCTACATCGACTGGATGGTGCCCAACACTGAACTGAAGGTTCGCATGGGCCTCCAGGGCATGGCTCTGCCCTCCTTCGCCGTGAAGAAGAATCAGGCCTTCAATGATGACGTGGCCGGCATCACCCTGTCCTACCAGTTCACCGAGAACGTGGGCGTGACCGCTTTCTGGGCTCGTCCCTACAACGACAACTTCGGTGGCTATGGTGAGCAGGGTCATAGGGGATATCGTCCTTCCAACTTCATGGACAACATTGATGCCTTTGGTCTGACCATTCCGCTGACCTTCGACGGCTTCAAGGTGACCCCCTGGGGCATGATTGCTGCTATCGGTCCCAATGCTTTTTATGGCCAGGATGAAGAGGGTCATTGGGGGCAAAATAACTTCGTTGGCGAAAGTGCTGCCAAGCAGATGGGTGCTGGCCTGCTTCCCGCTTGGGGTGTTGTTGGCTCCGACGGTCGCAGTGTCAATGGTATCAAGCTCGACAAGTATGCTGTTGCTTGGTGGGCTGGCCTGACTGCCGACATCACCTACTTCGATCCCTTCCGTGTGGCCTTCGACTTCACAGCCGGCGGCGTTGACTGGGATGAATCCCGTCTGAACCGTGCTGGCTGGATGGCCGCCCTGCTCGTTGAATACAAGATGGATTGGGGTACTCCTGGCCTGGTTGGCTGGTACGCTTCCGGTGACAACAGCAACCTCGGTGACGGCTCCGAGCGTATGCCCTACCTCTCCGTCAACAACGGCGATAACGACTTCTCCTACTACGCTTTCGATGGTCATCCCTACATCGCCCGTGAAGGTGTGATTGGCAACAGCATGGCCGGTACCTGGGGCGTTGGTCTGCGCGTGAAGGACGTGTCCTTCATCGAAGATCTGAAGCACACCCTGCGCGTCAACCTGATCGGTGGTACCAACAACCACAAGATCTTCAAGGAACTGGCCAGGGCCAATGTGTTTAATACCGCCTACTCTAACAGCGCAGACTATGGCTTCAGAAGTGTGTACCTGACCGACCAGGACACCATGCTGGAAATCGGCCTGCACAACGAGTACGAAATGTACGAGAACTTCACCATCATGCTGGATGCCAACTACCTCGCTCTGTGGCTGGCCGACACCAAGTATGACGGTATGCGTCGTTACATGGACGGCAGCAAGAGCACCGAAACCCGCGACGCTTGGAACGTCAACGTTTCCTTCGTGTACTCCTTCTAATCCAATTGCATGAATCAGCTCTGAGGGGTTCGCCCCTCAGACTGTGAATGTCTACAAAGAGGGTCCTTAGAGGCCCTCTTTTTTGATCGCAAGGATCATAAAAAAGAGCCCTGCAGCTTTCACCTCAAGAAACCGCAGGGCACTTTTGTGTTTGGCCGCACATCGGGCCGTCTGCTTTTCAGGGAATGTCTTTATCCGGGAGGTATGGTTATCTCCCAGTCCCTTCGGTACCAAAGCGCTTGTCCAGTTCGGCATTGTCGCCTGGCTTTTCAAAGTAGCCATCCCTGACCCGTTCCAGCGTGCCCAGGGCCAGGAGTTCGCCCACTGTCACAAAGCGGTAGTCCTTGCGCTGGAGGCCTGTGGCCACATAGCGCAAAAGCTGGAAGGAACCTCTGGGCACAAGGTTGGCATGGAAGAGGAGGATGGAACCTGGCTGAACCTTGGCCATGACCTGGCGCGCTCTGGACACACTAGCATTGTTGCCACCTGTCTCGGCCACCACATCCCATTGTATGGGTTCAAGGCCAGTCTCTTTAAGGAGCTGCAGAGCCTGTTCGGAGCTACGGCCATAGGGAAAGCGGAAAAGACGCAGGGCCTCTGGCGGCGGCAGACTCTCGCCAAGACCGCTGCGTCCGGCATTTTCAATGTTCTCTTCCCGCAAAAGTTCGTACTGGCTCTGGGTATCCAGGATTTCCTCGCGCATGCGCTCAGGCGTCAGCAGGGCAAAGTTGCCATGGGCCCAGGCATGATTGCCAATCTCGAAGAGGGGATCGCGCAGGATCTGCCGGACCCTTCGTTCATGGGTGCGCATCCATTTGCCGCCCATGAAGAAGGTGGCAGGAATGTTGTTGTCCTGCAGCCAGATGACAATGTCCGCGTCAAAGCCCGTGGTTGTGGTGGCGAGCTCGCACATGTCAAAGGTCAGGGCACAGACCTTCTCGCCGTTTTCAATATGCACCCGGCGCACCACGCCTTCCAGGGCAGAAGGATTGGGAGGAAGTTTGGTCACGGGTGTGCGCCTGGCCGGAGGCCGCTTGTCATTGGGAATGGCACGACGTCTGTCCCTGGCCGAGAGGGCCGGCAGACGCAAATCGCCGTTGTTTTCCATGTGGTACTGCAGGCGGGCCGCATAGTCTGCCAGGATGTCCGCCTTCTCCTGTTCAGCGGCAAGGGCTGTGCTGCCAAAGCCTGAAGCTGTCATGGGAAGGTCACAGAAGAGGCCTGCCATGAGCCCCAGGCTGCCTGCCAGAAAGGAACGTCTGTGCATGAGGCAAGGTTTGCAGGTCCTCCCGGCCTGAGCGCCTTCACAAGAATCTGTGCGGGATTCTCTGAGCGAGTCTTCGGAAAAGTCTTCGTGAGCTGTGTCGTTCGGGCGCTGCAGCATGGGTGTTCCTTGTCTTGTATCGGTAGGGTTGTTGTGCAGGAGAGGGGCAGAAACTTTGGAGAGAGGCAGATATACAAAAGTCCGGCTCCAGGTGTTCCTGAAGCCGGACGGATAGGTCTGTCGGAACAGCCTTGAGCCTTATTCGCCCTTGGCTGCCTTGTATTCTTCAACAACCTTGTCCACCACAGGAGCAGGTGCTTCTTCGTAGTGGTCGAATTCCATGGTGAAGAAGCCCTGGCCGCCGGTCATGGAGCGCAGGTCGGAGGCGTAGCGCAGCACTTCGCTCATGGGCACATGGGCCTTGATTTCGGTGACGCCGCCCTGGGAGTCGGAACCAATGACCTTGCCGCGACGGGAAGAGAGGTCGCCAATGACGTCGCCCATGCTCTCGTCGGGGATGGAGACCGTCATGAGCACGATGGGTTCAAGCAGGACAGCCTTGAGCTTTTCCATGGCATTCTTGAAGGCAATGGAGCCGGCAATCTTGAAGGCCATTTCCGAGGAGTCCACGGAATGGTAACTGCCGTCGTAGAGCTTGACCTTGAAGTCCACCACCGGGTAGCCGGCAATGTAGCCGCGGGCTGCGGCTTCCTGAATGCCCTTGTCCACGGCAGGAATGTACTGCTTGGGAATGGCGCCGCCCACGATGGCGTCTTCAAAGGTGTAGCCGGAGCCTCTGGGCTGGCCTTCCATCTCGATCCAGCAGTCGCCGAACTGGCCGCGGCCACCGGACTGCTTCTTGTGACGGCCCTGCACCTGCACCTTGCCCTTGACGGTTTCACGGTAGGGCACCTTGGGTGTCTTGAGGATGATGTCCACCTTGAAGCGGCGCTTGGCGCGTTCCACGGCGAGCTCGATGTGGAGCTGGCCCATGCCGGAGAGCAGGATGTCGCCAGTTTCCTCGTCGTGTTCGAGCTTTAAGGTGATGTCGTCGTCAAGCAGCTTCTGAATGGCTGCAAAGACCTTGTCTTCCTCGCCACGGGTCTTGGGCGCAATGGCAAAGGTGATGAGCTGCGGCGGCAGGGCGGGCACGGCCACCTTGAAGGGCGCCTTGCTGTCTGCCAGGGTGTCGCCGGTCCTGGTGGTCTTGAGCTTGGACACGGCCACGATGCTGCCTGGGCCCATGGCTTCCTTGCAGGCCTGGGTGGTTTTGCCTGTCATGGTGAGCAGGCCGCCCATGCGTTCCACTTCGCCACTGGTCATGTTGGTGAGGGTGGCATCGGAGGTCAGGGTGCCGGAGAGCACGCGCAGCAGGGAGTAGAGCTGGCCCGAGACCGGATCGGCCACGGTCTTGAAGACAAAGCAGGTCAGGGGGCCTTCGGGATCCACCTTGTGGGTGCCACCTGCTTCGTCCACGATACCGGGATTTTCCAGGGGCGAGGGGAAGAGGTCGGCGATGGTTTCGAGCACATAGGTGCCGCCCTTGTTTTCCAGGGAGGCCGTGACCACGACGGGGTAGATCTGCTCGGCGAGCACACCCTTGCGCAGGCCCGTATGCAGTTCCTCGGCAGACAGGGCGCCTTCGTCCAGGTACTTTTCAAGCAGGTTTTCGTCGCTTTCGGCAATGTTTTCCACAGCCAGGTCGTGGATGAGGGAGACTTCATCCTGCAGTGCGTCGGGGATGGGGCATTCTGCCACGCTGCCGTTGTCGCCAAAATGATAGGCCTTGCCGGCCAGCACATCCACATAGCCTGTGAACGCGCCGCCTTCCATGATGGGCAGCTGCAGGACCACGGGACGGATGCCAAGGGTCCCCAGGCTTTCTATGGCCATGGAGAAGTTGGCACGGTCGCGATCCATCTTGTTCACGACAATGAGAGTGGGCAGATTTTCTTCGCGGATGTGGTTCCAGAAGCGCTTGGTCAGGGGACGCACACCATCCACAGCATCGATCACAAAGAGGACGCTGTCCACGCCTTTGAGCAGGTACTCAAGATCGCCAGTGAAGTTTCCATCGCCAGGAATATCCAGCAGGAAGTGGCGGTTTTTGTTCCAGAGGAAGGTGGCGACGCCGGGCTGAATGGAACCGCGACGGCGAATTTCCTCAGGTTCATAGTCGAGGCAGGTTGTTCCTTCCTCGATGGCACCCATCCTGTTGATGGCGCCGGCATCAAAGAGCAGCATTTCTGCAAGGGAGGTCTTGCCGCAGCCACCCGTGCCCACAATGGCGTACGAGCGCTGCATATCGAGAGGGTTTGCCATGATGTACTCCCAGGGTTGACGTGGACAAAAAACACCACGAAACAACGCACCCAAATCATGTGTATGCGTGGCTCTAGTGTGCTGACAGGGTTGCATGCAAAGAAGTGCAGGATGGTGTTCCCTTTGCAGAACGTGAAGCCTGTTTGGGTGATTCGTTTCTACTAGGAACTCAGTCTATACGCCATGGGGGAAAAAGGGAAGTCCCCTTGTGCGGTCAGACAACTTTGCTGCATGGTTAGAGTGGTCACATCGCATGTGCCAGGCAAACAGAACGTGCACAATTCGGGCATGGGAGCAGCCAACAGATCGTGCCGGTTTTTGAAGTCCCATGTCTGCGAGAAGTCTTGCAAAAGAGGGTTGTAAAACGGCTTAACAGGGCTTGTTCACCCGGCCTGCCAGGTCGGCATTCAGATGACGATCCGTGCCCTGCAAAAAGGAACGTGTGGCAATGAGCTGCGCCAGAATGCTCACCGCAATCTCTTCCGGCGTTTCCGCGCCAATGGAGAGGCCCACAGGTGCTGTGACCCTGGCGATGTCCTCGTCTGCAAAGCCTTCTTCCCTGAGGCTTGCAAAGGTGGCCGCAATCTTCTTGCTCGACCCAATCATGCCGATATAGGAGGCCTTGGTGCGCAGGGCTTGGCCCAATACCTTCTTGTCATAGACATGCCCCCTGGTCATGATGACAATGAAGGTCTTCTCTTCAGTGGCAATGCCTGCAAAGCAGTCCTCGTACTCGGGCACGGCCCGTGTCACGGCCGCCATGGGGAAGCGTTCCCTGCTGGCAAATTCTTCCCTGTCGTCCAGGACACAGACAGTGAAGCCCGTGGAGGCTGCCAGTTGTGCCGTGGCCAGGGCCACATGACCGCCGCCAAGGCAGAGCAGGCGCCAGGGACCGGGCCAGGGCTCAATGACAAAGCGCTGACTGCTGGAGTCTTCCAGTTCCAGGGGCGCAGCCAGGCCGTTCCTGTTCAGCTCTTCCCGGACAAGGGCGCTCAGTTCCGTGGGCAGAGGCCAGGCCTGTGCCTTCTTGCGGCACAGGCGTCGGGCGCCCGGAGCTGCCACAGGCACGACACTGAACATGTCATCTCCCACGCCCTGGGCAATGGCCAGGCGCTGGAAGAGAACTGTAGTGGGCCCATCGGGACGCAAGGGCTCCACAAAGACGCGCATGGAGCCTCCGCAGATCATGCCGTTGCTGGCGGCATCACTGCCAGAGAGCTGAAAGTCCATGAACTCGGCCACACCGGATTTGGCAACACGCATGCCTGCCTCTATGGCCTGCCTTTCCAGAATGCTGCCGCCGATGGTTCCGGCAAGCAGACCTTCCTCTCCGACCAGCATGGAGGCTCCGGCATGTCGTGGCGCCGAGGCAAGCTGTTTGACAATACTGACAAGAGCCAGATTCTTTCTGGCTGCAAGTTCATGGCCAATGGATTCCACTATGGACATAACAGGACTCCTGCTTGGGGAACGCTTGGGAAGGAAAGAGGAAGCAAAGCGGTCTTGAGGACAGCCCTTGTGTACCCTGCCTGTTGCTCTCGTTTTCAAGGAGAGGGACAGTTCAAGGCAGTTCGGGAGCAACGCCTGGCCCCTGTGCTCGGGCTAGCGCTGTTCAAGAAAGCTCACGGCTCCGTAGGGCTGGGCAATGTTCATGGCCTCTGACAGGGGCAGAGCCAGATAGTCGGCCAGGATGCAGCGGTTGAAGGCCGCATGGCCTATGACAAAGATGATGCCAGTGGGGGTGTGCATGCGGGCCCGGACCAGGGCCATGAGGGCCCTGCGCTGCAGCATGGCAAGGCTTTCTCCGCCTGCAGGCGCGTAGTTGGCAAAGTCGGCGCCGCGTTCGGCCAGGGCGCCAGGGTAGCGCTGCTCCACTTCCTGCTTGGTCAGTCCCTGCCAGGCGCCCAGGTTGATTTCGCGAAAGCCGGGATCGGCAATGACAGGCATGGTGCCTCCTCTGGGTCTGAAGGCCCTGCGCACAATGTCCGCACAGGCAATCCCCCTGCGCAAGTCCGAGCAGAAAAAGGCTTGAGGCTGCCTGTCGGCAAATTCTTCGGCAAGTTCCGCTCCCAGGGCTTCGAAACGGGCTGTCCCTGCAGAGGAGAGCTCAACATCGCTCTGGCCTATGAAACGGTGTTCTGGGTTGGGAACAAGTTCTCCGTGGCGCAGGAGCACAATGCCCTGCTGACTTGAAGCGTCGCTGTTTGCTGTCGGCATGAAAACATCCTTTGTCTGCTGCGAAAGATGCGAAAGACGTACAAAAATGGAAGAAGGCACAGGGGAAGCTGTGGCTGTGCAAAAGCTTTGGCTGCCCCTATTTCAGGGCAGTGAGCGCAATGCGCTCAGGGCTCTCGCCCAGTTCCCCGGTGAGCCGTGCTTCCAGTTCCCTGGCGTGGCGCAGGCGCTTTTGTATGCCAGCCACGGCATGGGGATTGGTGGCAAAAAGGGCCATCTTCTGGCCAAAGCGCTGTTCCAGGGGCACATGACGCGGTCCGTAGCAGTACTTGTCTGCCAGATAGACGAGTTCCCGCTCCGTGACCGGCTTTGCGTCGGCCAGCACAAGATCCCTGTGATCCTTCATGCAGTGGGCCAGCTGGTTCAGGCCAAGATAGTTGAGCCATATGGAGCCTATGAGTTCATGGCGGTGAAAGCCCTTGGCAATGTCATGCACGTAGCCTGCCGCACAGGCAAGTTCGGGATCAAGCTGTTTCCCGCGCAGGCGGGCTCTCTGGGCCAGGGCTCTAGCCACATGACCCACGGCTGTGGCATGGGCAATGCCCCGTTCCGGGACATGCACGCTGCGCAGGAGCCGCTGGGCTTCCTCAGGCGTGAGTCGAGATCCTGCCTGTTCGGCTTGGGCGAAGGTCAGGGGATCAGTGAGATGCACGCTGCAGAGATCGTCTGCCGCATCAAGGAAGATACAGCATGCGGATAGTTCCCTGCCCGGCGTGTCCTGCACAGCCAGGGTGGAGAGCGCCGGTCCCTGTGCCTGAGCAAGCAGCCTGTGTTCAAGATCTCCCCGAGAGGGGGCCTCTGACGCCAGCAGATGCAGCAGGGGCTGATTGAGGAAGAGGGGCCAGCCTGCACCGGAGGCTGGGCTGGGTCTGCAGGCAAGAGGGGCATCCTTGTGCCGTGTCTTGTCTGCACAGCCGTTGAGAAAGAGCACAAGACCGCTGCGTCTCAGGAAAGGATAGGAGACAGGGTGCAGGAGGATAGGAGAGGCTGTCAGTTTCTTCAAAAGGCGCCACAGGCTCTCCTGCGGGTTGGCAGAGCAGAAGCGAACGCCTTCACAGCACAGCTGCCAGGCAAAGTCCTTCGTGTAGGGATTGCACTGGGCAAATTCCTGACCATGACCTGCCAGGACAAGGGGTTCCAGACCAAGACCGCGGTACAGGGCCACAAGCCTGCGGATACAGGCAAAGAGGGAGAGGTCTTCGCCCCTGGTGGGCGTCTTTGGAAACTGCTGCGGTGGCTGCAGGGGCGTGCCAAGACGTTCAAGCAGGGCCGGTGCCGCAACAAGCACAGGCGTGCAGGTCAGATGCAGGCTTTTCTTCCAGGGAAAGTGTTCGGTCAGACGGTACTGGCGGGATCGCAGAAACGGCTGCTGGGGCAGAAAGGCAGGATCGAACGCAAGGCTCTCTTGTTGTGCAGTGGATGACCAGAATGCCATGAAACCTCCTCAAAATGTCGGTCCTGGGGACATGCCCCCTGGGAACCTGATCGTGCCTTCCCAAGATTCCGGGCAGACCAGACCGCAGTCTGCCTGGGGTTTCAGAGTGAAAAAGTGGCGCAAAAGGGCCCCTTTGCCGTAAAGGGACTCTGTTGCGCCATGACGAACAGGAATGCCTGTTTCTCGAAAGACAACCTTATTTTTGCTGTGTGGCCAGCCGTGCAGGATCCGTGATTTCTCCGTCAGCTTCCTGGTCCTTCTGGGCATTGCGGCAGTCGGCGCACAGCCCGTAGAGGACATGGTAGTGACCAAGCAGGGTAAAGTCATTGGCCTTGGCCACGGCCTTTTGCAGCTTCTCTATGGCGGAGTCGTAAATCTCCACGATTTTGCCGCAGTTGACACACATGAGGTGGTCGTGATGGGCACCTGCGTTGACAATTTCGTAGTGGGCAACGGTGTCCGTGAAATGTATTTCGGTGGCAAGACCGGCAGCACAGAGCAGCTTGAGGGTGCGGTACACCGTTGTCTGGCCTATGGTGGGGTCCAGTGTCTGCATGTGCTGATAGAAGTCCTCAAGGGTATGATGGCCCGGGTAGTTGAAGAAAGCCTCAGCAATACGACGCCGTTGAGCGGTGATATTCATCTTGTTGCGGCTCATGAAATCCAGGAACTGCTCCACTGTTGGTGTGGCGGGAGCGGTGGTAGGGGTGCCGTTTGCCATTAGACCTCCATGCAGGAACTTTTTGCATGTGATGCGGCTTTCACTCTCTGTCTTGTCCCTGACATGCAGGAATGAGCATGTCTCCAAGTACAGAATATCCCACTGGACCAGCAGAGCCACGGACACGTCTTGTCGGAGTCCTTGCCGGTACAATGGGCACAGGAAAAAACAGAAGGACAGTTTGAGCCAGTGTATATCGATTGACTATGCGTACTGCAAAAACGTTTGTTACACGTGCTCAAGAAGACTTTTCGCATGAAAAAAACAGGCACTGCAAAGCAATGAGTGCGAATCAGTGCCTTGTGTACAGGAAAAAATTGTTCCGCTGAAAAATTAGCACAAAGCCCCCGCAGCTTCAAGAAATATTGTCCCATTGGTCGCTCAGCCAAGCTTCCGGCTCAAGTCAGACAAGTTTAACTGCCTGTTCCACAAAGCTTTTTCAAGTTCTGGAAAGAAAGCTTCCAGTCCTTGCCGCCCCTGTCTTCGGGCAGTCTGAACCCGCACTGTGTCTTGGTCCCCTTGCGCTTCGCACAAGAGGCGGCGCTGTGTTCTGAAGATGCTCTTGCTTGCAGGCCTTTCCTGTGCACAAGTATGCCTGTCCCGGGAGGGCAGTCCAGCGGGATTATACCGCATAATGAGCTTTAAATATGTAGTGCAGTATTTATATATGCAGTGTCGGGCTTTCGTAATGACTTTCATGTCCTGAAAGAGGGAGGAAAGGCCCTCAAAATGCCACAACCGGTCAAGGGGTGCAAAAATTTTTTCAAGAAATTTTTTGAGGAGGGGACAAATGCAGAATCAACTTGGCAAAAATGACTTGTTTTTCGATATAATATGTTTTTATTATTGAATAAAGATACTCTGTAAATAACGCTTTTCAAAAGTGAAAATATGTGCAAGGTAGTACAGAGTGAAAAAAATGTTGCAAAATTGCAACTCTTTTCCTGTTTTGCCACGATGACTGAAAGCTCAATCAATTTTCCGAGCTTGACGAACAGTAGCAAAGTCTTTAGGCGTGAATACTAGGACAGTAGTCCGCATCTTGTTAGTCTGTTCTTTGGGAAGGAGGGCCAAATGTCTCAGGAAGACTACAAAAGCACGTTGACGCAACAGGCAGGCACGTATTTGCCGCCCTTGCACGGTAAAGCTTCCGCATGGGTGTGCGGCAATGAAGAAGCCGAAGCCATTTATATGCAGGCCTTGGAAAAGCCTGAGGAATTCTGGGAAGGCCGCGCCTCGCAGCTGCTGCACTGGTTCAAGCGCTGGGACAAGGTACTGGAGGCAGACGAGGAGAGACACAAGTACCGCTGGTTCACGGGCGGCAAGCTCAATGCGTCCTTCAACTGCATTGACCGGCACATCCTCATTGGCCGTCGCAACAAGGCCGCGCTCATCTGGCAGGGCGAGCGTGAAATGGATGTGCGCTGCTACACCTATCAGATGCTCTACACCGAGGTGTGTCGCGTTGCCCACGCCCTGAGTTCCCTGCGCGTGCGCAAGGGTGACCGCGTGGCGCTGTACATGCCCATGATCCCCGAGCTTGTCATCGCCATGCTGGCCTGTGCCCGCATCGGTGCCATTCATACGGCCATTTTCTCTGGCTATGCCGAAGGCGGCGTGCGCAGCCGTATCCAGGGTGCCAAGGCCAAGATCGTCATTACCGCAGACGCAGCCATCCGTGCCGGCAAGTTCAAGCCCCTCAAGGCCAACCTGGATCCCATCCTGGAAAAGTGTCCTTCCGTGGCCCACGTGGTTGTCGTGAACCATGCCGAGCTCTTTGACGTGAAGATGATGCCCAACCGCGACATCTGGTGGCATGATCTCATCGAAGACTTTACCCTGGACGTGGACTTCCCCTGCGAGCGCATGAACTCCACCGATCCGCTCTTCCTTCTGCACACGAGCGGCAGCACCGGCAAGCCCACGGGTGTCCTGCACTCCACGGGCGGCTATCTCACCTATGCGGCCCACACCACGCAGTGGATCTTCGACATGCACGATGACGACGTGCACTGGTGCACGGCAGACATCGGCTGGATTACGGGCCATACCTATGGCGTGTACGGGCCTCTGGCTCTGGGTGCCACGGTGCTCATGTTCGAGGGTGTGCCCACCTGGCCCAAGCCTGACCGCTACTGGCGCATCGTGGAAAAGTTCCGCGTCAACATTCTCTATACGGCCCCCACGGTCATCCGTTCGCTCATGCGCATGGGCGAAGCCTGGGCCGAACGCTACGATCTTGGCACCCTGCGCATCCTGGGCTCCGTGGGCGAACCCATCAGCCCCGAAGTCTGGCAGTGGTTCTACAAGAACATCGGCAACAGCGAGCTGCCCATTGTGGATACATGGTGGCAGACCGAGACCGGTGGCGCCATGATTGCACCTCTTCCCTATGCCACGAGGCTCAAACCCGGCTCGGCCACCAAGCCCCTGCCCGGCATTGATGCCGCCATCATGCGCGACGATTCCACGCCCGACCTGGATGGCTCTGCAGATCGCAAGTCCGGTCATCTTGTCATCCGCAAGCCCTGGCCCGGCATCATGCTCGGTGTCTACAATGACGAGGAAAAGTATCAGTCCTACTTCTCCCGTTTCGGCTGCTACGAGTCCGGCGATGGTGCCGAAGTGGACGAGGACGGCTACTACTGGATCCTGGGGCGTATCGACGACTCCATCAACGTGTCCGGTCACCGTCTTTCCACCGCAGAAATCGAGGCCGTGCTGGTCTCCTGCCCGGAAATTGCCGAGGCTGCCGTTGTGCCCATGCCCCATGCGCTCAAGGGCGAAGCCATCTATGCCTATGTTGTCACCAGGGACGAAGTGGCCTGGAGCGACACCCTGCGCAAGAAGCTGCTGGACACCGTGCGCCGCGACATCGGTGCCCTGGCAAGCCCCGAATACATTCAGTTTGCCGAGGCCCTGCCCAAGACCCATTCCGGCAAGGTGATCCGCCGTCTGCTGCGCAAGATTGCCGGCGGCTCCTCCCTGGAGGAACTGGGTGAGCTCACCACCGTGGCCCATCCCGAGGTCATCAAGCCCATCATCTACGGCCATCAGAACATCCTGCTTGGCCAGCATGAGACGGCCTCCATGGAAGCCGAGGCTGCTGCGGACGGCAGGGGCTAGCGCACAGGCCTAAGGAACAGTTCCTGGGGCAAACCCCATTTGCACAAACAGAAGAGGATCGGAAAGAGCGCTAAAACGCCTTTTCGGTCCTCATGTCTTTTTTTGTCTGTCCAAAGACTGTCTGTCCAGCTCTGTCCTGCAGGCAGGAAACACTGACGTCCTTGCTACAGCCTGTTCGCACAGGCTGCGAGAACGCTGGTCCTGATCTGGGCATCGATATTGAGCGCCTTGAAGTTTCTGCAGCAGGCAGAGCCTGGGGTCGACATTGAGCAGTTCGCCCGAAAATACCTCAAGCTCTCTTGTCGGGTGAAAGGAGACGTGCCCCCAGATCGCAGGAAAAACGGCCCCCTTCTCGGCTGAAGAGACCAGACACGGCAAGAGGATTGATCTCCATGCCGGTGTTGGAAGGAAAAGGCAGGTAAAACGCCAGTCAGACGACAAGAAACGTGCGTGTCTTGCCGCTTTTTGCGCGAGATTTGGCTGTGACGAGACGGATGCAGAAAAGAGGCCCCTGACGACAGAAGAGATTCGTCAGGGGCCTTGTGGTGTACGCTTGCCTTAGCCTGCGTTGCGCAAAGCTATGAGCAGACGGGCCTTGCGTTCCCCGTAGCGCCGCTTCAGGCGGCGGAAGAGGAAGCGGTGGCGTATGTTGTCCAGACACAGGAAGATGACCGGTGTCGTGTAGAGGGTGAGCAGCTGGCTCACGGCCAGGCCGCCCACAATGGCCACGCCCAGAGGCTGGCGCAGCTCGGCACCGTCTCCCTGCCCGAGTGCCAGGGGCACGGCACCAAACATGGCGGCAAAGGTGGTCATCATGATAGGCCGAAAGCGCAGCTTGCAGGCCGTGAGGATGGCCGTGACCGGATCCATGCGGCTTTCGCGCTCGGCCGTGAGGGCAAAGTCAATCATCAGGATGGCATTCTTCTTCACAAGACCGCAGAGCAGGAGCACGCCTATGAGCGCAATGACGCTGAACTCCATGTCAAAGAGCAGGAGGGCAATGAGGGCACCGCCACCTGCAGGCGGCAGGGTGGAGAGGATGGTCAGCGGATGAATGAGGCTCTCGTAGAGGATGCCCAGAACGATATAGAGGACAATGAGGGCCGTGAGAATGAGGATGAGCTCGTTGGCCACGGTCTCGCTGTAGAGCTTGGCCGTGCCCTGGAAGCTGCCGATGATGGTATTGGGAATGCCAATCTGCACCGAGGCCTCGTCCAGCACCCTCTGGGCATCGGAGAGCGCGTAGCCCGAGGCCAGGTTGAAGGAGATGGTGATGGCCGCAAACTGGCCCTGATGGGAGACGGACAGGGAGCTGAAGCCTGCGCCCACTTCGGCCACCGTGGAGAGCGGGACCAAACCGTCCGTGCCTGGCAGACGGATGACTTCCAGCTGCTCGGGCGTCTGCCACCAGTCCGAGGCAAAGCCCACAACCACCTTGTACTGATTCTTGTCCTTGTAGATGGTGCTGATCTGGCTCTGGCCGTAGGCCAGGCCCAGGGCCGTATCCACCTCGCTCATGCTCACGCCGTAGCGGGCCAGCAGATCGCGGTTGACTGTCACCACGGTCTCAAGGCCCCGTTCCTCAAGATCCGAGTCCACGTCCTTGAGCACCTCATTGTCCGCCAGGGCTGCCACAAGCTTGCGGCTCCATGTGCGCAGCTCGCCTATGTCGTCGCCCTGCAGGGTGTACTGATACTGGCTGCGCGAGGATCGGCCGCCCATCTGCAGTTCCTGGGCTGCCTGCACAAAGACCTGCACGCCCGGTTCCTGGGAGAGCTTTGGCCTCAGCCTGTTGATGACTTCCTGGGCCGAGAGCTTGCGCTCTTCCAGAGGCTTTAAGGTAATGAACATGCCGCTGCTGCCCCGGCCTCCTGAATAGTGGGAGGAGACCATGCTTACAGCCGGATCCTGACGGATGATGGTCTGAATGCGCTTGAGCTTCTCACTGCCCGCCTGGAAGGAGAGGCTCTGATCCATGCGGATGCCCCCCATGAGGGTGCCTGTGTCCTGCTGGGGGAAAAAGCCCTTGGGAATGATGATATAGAGCCAGACATTGGCGACAAGGACGAGGAAGAAGACAACAAGGGTGATCCTTGGGTGGCGAACCACCACGTCAAGGCTTGCCGTATACTTGTCGCGCAAAGCGTCCAGAAAGCGGCTCCACAGATCGAGCAGGCTGCTCCAGCCTCTTTTGAGCAGGCCCAGAAGTCCCGGCTTTGGCTGTACCACAAAGTTGGCCAGCACATCCTCCCTGCTTTTCAAAAGGGTGGCGCACATCATGGGGGTTGTTGTGAGAGAGACCACCATGGAAATGAGCACGGAGACCGAGAGCACCACCGCAAATTCCCGGAACAGGCTGCCCAGGGTGCCCGGCATGAGCAGAATGGGGATGAAGACAGCCACCAGGGACAGTGTCATGGAAATAATGGTAAAGCCCACTTCCCGGGATCCGTTGAGGGCCGCCCGCAGGGGCGTCTCCCCCTTTTCCAGCCTGCGCACGATGTTTTCCAGCACAACAATGGCATCGTCCACCACAAAGCCCGTTGCTATGGTCAGGGCCATGAGGGAGAGGTTGTCCAGGGTGTAGCCTGCCACGTACATGACCGAGAAGGTGCCGATGAGCGAGACCGGAGCGGCCACGGCCGGAATGGAGGTGGCCCGGTTGTTGCGCAAAAAGAGGAAGACCACCAGGATGACAAGGCCCATGGAGAGCAAGAGGCTCTTTTCCACCTCGTGCAGGGAGGCCCGGATGGTGATGGACCGGTCCATGGTCACATCCAGGTTGACGGCCTCGGTGACCCACTGGCGCATGCTTGGCACCATGGCCTTGATGCGGTCCACGGTCTCTATGATGTTGGCCCCCTGGGCCTTGAAGATCATGAGCAGGACGGCGGACTTGTTGTTGAAGATGGCCATGGAACGCACATCCTGCGGTCCCTGCTGCACCGTGGCTATGTCTTTCAGACGCACAACGCCGCCGTTCTCGCTTGTGGCGACGACGAGATCCTCGTAGGCCTTTGGAGCATCCAGCTGATCATTGACGCCAATGAGCCAGTAGTGCTGATTGTTGGACAGCATGCCCCTGGGCATGAAGGCATTGGCATTGGTGATGCAGCTGTTCACGTCCTCCATGGTGAGGTTGTTGCGGTAGAGGGCCTGCGGGTTCACATCCACACGGATGCTGGGCAGGGCGCCGCCGCCCACGTTGACTTCGCCCACGCCCGGCACCTGGGCTATCTTCTGGGCCAGCACGCTCTGGGCCATGTCGTACATCTGATAGCTCGAGATGGTCTCCGAGGTGAGGGCCAGCACAAGGATGGGCGCACCGGATGGGTTGACCTTGCGGTAGGTCGGATTGGACGGCATGGTCGGCAGGGTGGATCGGGCCGCATTGATGGCTGCCTGCACGTCGCGGGCTGCGCCGTTGATGTCCCTGTCAAGCTCGAACTGCAGGATGACGTTGGTGGAGCCCAAGGAACTGCGCGAGGTCATCTCCGTGATGCCGGCTATGCGGCCAAGGGCCCGCTCCAGAGGAGTGGCCACGGTGGTGGCCATGGTCTCGGGGCTGGCCCCGGGCATGCGGGCGCGCACAAAGACCACCGGAAAGTCCATCTCCGGCAGGGGCGCCACAGGCAGCAGCTGAAAGGATACGGCACCCGAGACGGCCAGGGCAATGGTGAGCAGGGTGGTGGCCACGGGCCTGCGGATGAAGGTGGAGGAGAGGTTCATGGGAATGAACTCTGGTCCAAAGCGCTTCTTCCTGCCCGGAATGGGCGTGTCCCTTTCGTCCCGCTCGTTCTGATCGTCTTCAGGGGGGGCGTTCAGCGTGTCCTGCCGTCCCGGCCCTGCCTGCTGGCCAGACTGTGTCTGATGAACAGCTGGCGCAGCAGGAGACCCGACCGTCTGGCCGGCAGGGGACAGGGGCTCCTGGCCGGAGGCCTCCTGTCCTTGAGCCGTTACAGGCTTTTCGTCCTCCTTCCTGCCGAAACCGAGGAAGTCTTTGAGTCTGCTCCAGAGGGTTCTTTGTTCAGGCATGACGCTCCCCTACCTGCCGGTTTCGGATGAAGGACGGGCCTTTTTCTTGTGGGAGAACTGGTCAAACCAGATATAGACCACAGGCGTGGTAAAGAGGGTGAGCAGCTGGCTGAAGATGAGGCCGCCCACCATGGTCACGCCCAGGGGCCTGCGCAGCTCGGCCCCCATGCCAGAGGTCAGGATGAGGGGCAGGGCACTCAGGAGGGCGCACAAGGTGGTCATGAGGATGGGCCGCAGGCGCAGGAGGCAGGCCTCGTGGATGGCCGAGACCGAATCCCTGCCTTCCCTGGTTTCCAGCTCCAGGGCAAAGTCCACCATCATGATGGCGTTCTTCTTCACAATGCCGATGAGCAGGATAAGGCCGATGATGCCCACCACGCCAAGTTCCATGTCCAGAGCAATGAGGGCCAGGATAGCACCAATGCCTGCCGAGGGCAGGGTGGAGAGAATGGTCAGGGGGTGCACGTAGCTTTCATAGAGCACGCCCAGCACAATGTAGACCGTGGCAATGGCGGCCAGAATGAGCCAGAGCTGATTGGTGGTGGAGCTCTCGAAGGCCTTGACGGCGCCCTGGAAGACAATGCGTATGGAATCCGGAGTCTTGATGGAGGCAATGGCCTCCTTGGTGGCCGCCACTGCATCGCCCAGATGGAAGCCCTCGGCCACATTGAAGGAGAGGGTGGTGGCCGGGAACTGGCCCTGGCGGGCTATGCCAAGCTGCACGGGTCGCTCCTCAATGCTTGCCACGGCCGTGAGGGGCACGGGCACGCCGCTGCTTGTCTGCACATAAACAGCCTCTATGTCCTGCGGCCCTCTGCGGAAGCGTTCGGCTGATTCCAGCACGACCTTGTACTGATTGGTCTGGGTAAAGATGGTGGAAATGAGCCGCTGGCCAAGGGAGCTGTAAAGGGCATCGTCAATGTCCTGCATCTGTATGCCCAGGCGGCTCGCCGTATCCCTGTTGACGTTCACGTAGACCATGGTGCCCTGGGCCAGCAGATCGCTTGCCACGTGCTCAAGTTCTTCCCGTTCTCTCAAGGCGTTCTTGAGTTTTGCTTCCCAGACGTCCAGTTCTTCCCTGGACACGGCTTCCATGGTCACCTGATAGAGGGTTCTGGAGGTACGGTCCTCGATGGTCAGGTCCTGCACCGGATTGAGGTAGAGGCTGGTACCAGGGATTTCGTTGAGGGCCCGCTGCATGAGGCGCTTGGCTATGGCCGGCGCCCTGTCCTCGCGCTCGTCAAGGCTCTTCAATTCCACGGTGAGTCTTGAGGTCGCAAGGCTCGGGTTCTGTCCGTCCACGCCCACGAAGAAGGCCACGCGCTTGACCGCCGGATCCGAGAGCAGAAGATCGGCCAGACGCTGCTGCCTGGCAGCCATGGCTTTAAAGGACGTCTGCTGCGGCGCTTCGGCCACACCCTGCAGAAGGCCTGTGTCCTGGACCGGGAAAAAGCCCTTGGCCACCACGACATAGAGAAAGCCTGTAAAGACGACAGACCCTGCGGCCACAAGGAGCATGAGGCGCTGATGGTTGAGCACCACGATGAGGGCTTTGTCGTACAGGTGCAGAAGCTTCTGGAAAAAGCCCGTGGCATTCTCGATATAGGCGTCCTTGCCGGCCGTCTCCGCCCCCTGGGCCTTGCGTTCCCTCTTGAGCAGGACTGCGCAGAGCATGGGCGTGAGCGTCAGGGAGACGACCGCGGAAATAAGAATGGTCACGGCCAGGGTAATGGCAAATTCGCGGAAGAGGCGCCCCGACACATCGCCCATGAAGAGCAGGGGAATGAGCACGGCCACAAGGGAAAGGGTCAGGGAGATGATGGTAAAGCCAATCTGGCCTGCGCCTGTGAGGGCTGCCTGCACGGGCCGCATGCCCTGTTCCAGAAAGCGGGTAATGTTCTCGATGACCACGATGGCATCGTCCACCACAAAGCCTGCGGCAATGACCAGGGCCATGAGAGTCAGATTGTTGAGGGAAAAGCCCGCCAGGTACATGACGCCCAGGGTACCCACAATGGACAGGGGCACGGCCAGGGCTGGAATGAGCGTGGCTCTGGCATTGCGCAGAAAGAGCCAGATGACGGCAATGACCAGCACAACGGACAGAATGAGTTCAAACTGCACGTCTGCCACCGTGGCCCTGATGGTGGAGGTCCTGTCGGTGATGACCTGAACATTGACGCTGTTGGGCAGGGAGGCCTGCAGTGCCGGCAGACGCCTTGTTATGGCATCGGCCACGGCAATGACGTTGGCGCCGGGCTGGCGCTGCACGGAAATGATGATGGAGGGCCTGATGGTCTGGGGGCTGCCGTCTTCGGCGGCATGCACCGTGTAGGCGGCCAGCAGGGCGTTTTCTGCACCCTCGGCCACTTCGGCCACGTCGCCCAGGCGTATGGGCGCGCCGTTCTTGTAGCCAATGATGGTCTGCACGTATTCTTCCGGGCTTTCCAGCTGGTCATTGGCATTGATGGAGGAGGATCTGAGCCGGCCGTCCAGGCTGCCCTTGGCGGAGTTCACATTGGCCTGGGTGATGGCTGTGCGGATGTCCTCCATGGTGAGATTGGCCTGGGCCAGGGCCTTGGGATTGACCTTGACCCTGATGGCCGGCCGCTCGCCGCCGGAGAGGGTGACCATGCCCACGCCCGAGAGCTGGGAGAGCTTCTGGGCTATGCGCGTGTCGGCCAGATCCTCCAGCCTGGTCATGGGCAGGACGTCCGAGGTGAGTGCCAGGGTCATGACCGGCGGATCGGCCGGGTTGACCTTGTTGTAGACCGGCGGATTGGGCAGATCCGAGGGCAGGAGCGTCAGGGCCGAGTTGATGCCTGCCTGCACTTCCTGTTCGGCCACATCCAGGGCTATGGAGAGGTCAAACTGCAGGGTAATGACCGAAGCACCAGCCGAGGAAAAGGAACTCATCTGGGTAAGGCCGGACATGGAGCCGAACTGCGTCTCCAGGGGCGCTGTCACCACGGCTGCCATGACGTCCGGGGAAGCGCCCGGATAGAAAGTCTGCACCTGAATGGTGGGATAGTCTATCTGGGGCAGGGCCGAGATGGGCAGAAAGCGGTAGGCCAGCACGCCCGAAAGAAAGAGCGCCACCATGAGCAGGGAGGTGGCAATGGGCCGCAGGATGAAGATGCGCGAGATGTTCACGGCTCGTTCACCTTACTTATTGAGCAGAGGCTGGTGTGGCTGGTCCCTGTGCGGGTTGCTGTCCGGGACCTCTTCCCGGACCTTTCCCCTGTTCGTTTCCGGGACGCCTTTCAGGTGCGTCAGCCAGGCCGGCCCCACCCTGCTTGTTCGGTTGTGCCGGCAGAAGGACCGGGCCTTCCTCGGTGGCCAGGGGCGAGGGACGGTCCGAGAGCTGCACGGTGCGCACCGTGGCAGCCACGCGCACTTTTGACCCCTGACGCAGGCGGTCCACGCCGTCCACAACCACGCGCTCTCCGGCGGAAAGGCCCTTTTCAATGACCGTAATGGCGCCTGTGGCAATGCCCGTGGTCACGGAGCGCAGCTCGACGGTATTGTCGTCTTTCACCACAAAGACGTAGTTGCCGGCAGAACCGATCTGCACGGCTGCAGGCGGAACGGTGACGACATTGTCCAGGATGCGCACCCTGAGCCTCGCATTGACAAATTCGTTGGGGAAGAGGCGTTCGTTTTCATTGGCAAAGACGGCCTTGAGGCGCACCGTGCCCGTGGCTGTATCTATGCGGTTGTCCACGGTGAGCAGTTCGCCCACGGCCAGGCACTCCTTCTGATCCCTGCTCCAGGCTTCCACCAGGGGCTTGGCAGGAAGCTTGTCGGGCTCCGTATGAGCCTTGGCATAGAGGGCTGCCGTGATGAGGGGCACATTGATTTCAGGCAGAGGAAAGACCACGTAGCAGGGCGTCACTTCGGTGATGCGCACAATGCCCGTGCTGTCGTTGGCCGTAATGAGGGTGCCTGGATCCACGTTGCGCAGACCAAGGCGCCCGGAAACAGGCGCTGTGATGCGGCTGTAGAGAAGATCCAGCTCCGCCGTGCGCACATTGGCCCTGTCGGCGGCAACGGTGCCTTCCAGCTGCCGCACCTGGGCTACCTGCTGATCATAGGTTTGCCTTGCCACATAGTCTTTGGCCGCAAGCCTTGCATAGCGCTGCATGTCCTTGCGTGCATTGGCAAGCTCCGCCTCGTCTCTGGCGAGAGTCCCCCTGGCCTGGGCCAGGGCCGCTTCAAAGGGCCTTGGATCAATCTGGGCCAGCACATCGCCTTCTCGTACCCTGTCGCCTTCGGTGAAGTAGAGCTTCATGAGCGTACCGCCCACTCGGCTCGTGACAAGGACATCGGCCGAAGGCAGCACCGTGCCTATGCCCTGCAGATAGTGGGGCACATCCTGGGCCAGGGCAGTGGCAACACTCACTGGTACGGTCATCTGCGGCGGTGCCATCTTCTCCTTGGGCGCAAGGAGGCTGTAGAGACCAAGAGCGGCAAGGACAATGAGACCCAGGATGATGCGGCGGAAGTTGAAGATTCTGACCATGGAGGCTCCAGGGAAAGGCTCACGGAAGAGGAAGGATATATGAAGACAAAAACTTGTTGCCAGTGTGTGCGAGAGGATCTTGCCGGCAGGCAGGAAACCCGGGCAAGTATATAGGATTGAGCGAAATAGACAATACAGGCAAGAGTGTGACAATTTTGAAAGAATTGAAGTATTGGCTGTACTTTTAGCAAGCTTTGTCCATTTCCCCTGCAGTTTGTCCCTGGGACGTGCAGAAAAGTGTCAAAGGACGCACGGCACTGAAGAGATTGCCGGCGCAGGAACAAGGGAGAGAACATCCCTTGCGTGCCGAACAGAAACCAAAACAAAAAAGGCAGGGACCCTTGTTCCCCACTTGTGGAGAAAAGGATCCCTGCCGTCTGTTCACATGGGAGGTGTACCCAAAGGTGCTTATGGGAAGGAGTTTGGGTAGGGAAGTTGTACAGAAGAGTTAGAAGGCGTAGTTGAGCTCTTCAAAGTGGGCCCTGGGATGAGCACACGCGGGACAGACTTCGGGAGCTTCCGTGCCGCGCACAAGACAGCCACAGTTGCGGCAGCGCCACACGGTGACGTGGTCGCGCTTGAACATGGTGCCGTCTTCAATGTCCTTGCACAGCTTCAGGAAGCGCTTTTCATGGAATTCTTCGGCAATGGCGATGCTGCGCATGACAGCGGCGATTTCCGGGAAGCCTTCCTGTTCGGCCACGTCGGCGAAGGTGGGGTACATGTGGGAGTATTCCTCGTTTTCACCGGCGGCAGAGGCCTTCAGATTCTCGACAGTGG
Organism: uncultured Desulfovibrio sp.; assembly: GCA_944327295.1. Classification (GTDB taxonomy): domain Bacteria; phylum Desulfobacterota; class Desulfovibrionia; order Desulfovibrionales; family Desulfovibrionaceae; genus Desulfovibrio. Next base: position 60,774 of record CALVHF010000004.1, read on the forward strand.
TGCCAATCTTGCCGGCAGGGAAGCTGGCCTGGACTTCCACAGCGCCGCCTTCGAGGAACTTGAACAGGCGGGAAGCGTGTTCCTTTTCCTGTCTGGCCGTTTCGGCGAAGATGTCGGACACGAGGACGTAGCCTTCCTTCTTGGCCTTGCTGGCAAAGAAGTCGTAGCGGTTACGGGCCTGGGATTCACCGGCAAAGGCGGTGAGGATGTTCTTTTCGGTCTGGGTGCCTTTCAGAGATTTCATGGATTGTCTCCCGATGCTGTTACAGGTTGAAAGTTCAGTGACCTCTTGGTCATTTCCTCTGGAGATATTAGTATCAATTCTCGTTAGTGATAGCAAGCTCTTTTTCTCGAAAAAGTGCTTTTTTTTGAAAAAAAATTGTTCCAGAGGTCGATCCGGAGGGGGTGTCAATCTTTACAGGGAATATCAATAAGTTGATATAGGTGCGTTTCCGCCATCCTGCTCCTGGCGTGCCGCCAGTCTCCATGAGACGGGTGACAAAACCAGGATGGGGCTGTCCAGAAGCTTGTGCACAAGGCACTGCCGAGAAGGGATGCACGGGCAGCACAGGACGGCAGAGACGAAAACGGCTCAGCACCACGGGCCTGTGTGCCGGGGGCTGAGCCGGAAGTGCTAGTGTGCAATTCTATGAGTCCACATACTGCTATCGACTGAAAATTACTGTATTTTCAGACGGGTGGAGCATGATGGATTGTTATAATGAGACACTAGAGAATCTTTGCGTCCTGCACCATCTTCACGGCACAGAACTTGCCGCACATGGCGCAGACCTTTTCGTCATGGTGCGCCATTCTGCGCTTGGTCACCATTTCGGGATCAAGGGCAGCGGCCCTCATGCCTTCCCAGTCCAGGTTGCGACGGGCCGTATTCATGGCAGCTTCTCTGGCAAGGGCTCTCGGAGTGCCCAGAGCCACTTCACCGGCGTGGGCAGCAACCCTGGAAGCCATGACGCCTGCCCGTACGTCGTCCTTGTCCGGCAGGGTCAGATGCTCGGCAGGGGTGAGGTAGCAGAGGAAGTCCACGCCGGCCGTCACGCCGATGGCGCCGCCAATGGCACCGGCAATGTGGTCGTAGCCCGGAGAGGAGTCCACCACCAGCGGTCCCAGAACATAGAGCGGCGCTCCATGGGTCAGGGTCTTGATGGCTTCAATCTGCGTGCGCACGGCGGCAAGACTCACGTGACCGGGACCTTCGATCATGCACTGCACACCGTATTCCAGGGCGCGCTGCTGCAGGCGGGAGAGATTGAGGACTTCCTCGAACTGGGCACAGTCGCCGGCATCACAGCCGGCGCCGGGACGCAGGGCATCGCCCAGGGACAGGGTGACATTGTGCTTGATGGCAATGTCGAGCAGGCGGTCAAAGTGCTCGATAAGGGGATTTTCCCTCTTGTTTTCCAGCATCCATCTGGCCAGCATGGAGCCGCCGCGGGAGACAATGCCCATGGCACGGCTCTTTTCGGCACCCATTCTGGCGCCGTCATAGGAGATGCCGCAGTGCACGGTCATGAAGTCCACGCCCTGTTCGGCCTGCTTGCTGATTTCGCCAAAAAGTTCCTCCGGATCCATGGAGGAAATTTCCCGGCCGCTGTCCAGGATGTGCTGGCCCACGGCATAGAGCGGCACTGTGCCCAAGGGGATGGAGCTTGCTTCCAGCATATGGACGCGGATTGTGTCCAGATCGCCTGCAATGGACAGATCCATGATGGTATCTGCGCCAGCCTGCTCGGCCACAAGCAGCTTTTCCCGCTCAAGCTCGTCATTGCTGCACAAAGGCGAGGTGCCGATATTGGCATTGACCTTGATGGATGCCGGCTGGCCAACCAGAATGGGTTTCAGGTTCTTGTGGGCGGGGTTGCCCAGCAAAACCATGGTGCCCTTGTTCAGGGCCGCGATGATGAGGTCTTTGGAAAGGCCTTCGCGCTCGGCAAGTTCGTCGAGATGAGCGTCGCAGAGCGCTTTCAGGACTGCGTTCCTGGCAAGAATATCAGACATGATGCTCTCCTGAAGAGCGTTGCAGGGCACATGCCAGGATGAAATGGTACATGCTTTCCTCCGGCAGCGTGAACTGCATCAGGTTCAAAGGGTCTGGCACAAGGCCACTCTCAGCTGCTCATGGCAGCTCCCCCAGCGTGACAGGGCAGGAACCATACGGTCTGCCTGCATGAAACCCTAGCTGTTTCGGAGAAATTAGGCAAGGAAACTCCGGGGGAAAAGTGCACTCTTCCTTTTCCAAAAAAGTGCCTTGCAGAGATATTGTATAAATGGCCTTGCAAGTGTATAGCTGCTTGCAGCTTTGCAAGAGCTGTTCTTTTTGCAGAGGTTCCTCTGGCAAAGGCCGGCAGAGCCTGCGAGGACTATTGGGAGGCTGTCTGCATTCCTCCTGATTTCGCATGCCCTGCGTCCCATTTCTCCCGAATAAAGAGAAGGCTGCCGCCCATGCTCTCGCGGTTGCCTTTTTCCTGCAGGAGAAGCCTTCTTCCTCTTGTACCAAAGAGCACAGCGTTTCTCTGCCACGCATCCCCCTCTCCCCCAGGGAAGCTTTGGGCCCGCACAGTCCCGGGCCGGAGACTGCTGTCCTGCGCCGTACCCATAGTAAGGTACAAGCCCCAGCTGCATGGACGGTCATTCCCTGCGGAGCGCCGTGTCCCCGAGACCTCTGCCCCTTTTGTACAGCTATAGAGAGAGTCCCCCGGCTAGTATTGCCTCTGTGTTTTGATCACGTTGTCTGCAAAGAGATTCTAGACACGCAAGAGGTTTTATCATGAGCTATACTTCCCGCGTCATCGCTGATGTGGAACAGCGCTGCGCCAGTGAGCCGGTTTTCATTCAGGCATGCAAAGAAGTGCTTGAAACCCTGCAGCCCTTCCTGGATGCCAACCCCAAGTACGAAGCAAACGCCATTCTTGAGCGCATTGTCGAGCCCGAGCGCATTGTACAGTTCCGTGTGTCCTGGACCACGGACAAGGGCGAACTCAAGGTGAACCGCGGCTACCGTGTGCAGTACAACTCTGCCCTCGGACCCTACAAGGGCGGCCTGCGCTTCCATCCCAGCGTCAACCTGGGCATTCTGAAGTTCCTGGGCTTTGAGCAGATCTTCAAGAACGCCCTGTCCGGCCTGTCCATCGGCGGCGCCAAGGGCGGCAGCGACTTTGATCCCAAGGGCCGTTCCGATGCAGAAATCATGCGTTTCTGCCAGGCCTTCATGACCAAGCTTGTGCCCTTCATCGGCATGCGCACTGACGTGCCCGCCGGCGACATTGGCGTGGGCGGTCGTGAAATCGGCTACCTCTACGGTGCCTACAAGCACCTCACCAACCGCTACGAAGGCGTGCTCACCGGCAAGAACCTGCTCTTTGGCGGTTCCCTCGCCCGTACCGAAGCCACAGGCTACGGCTGCGTCTACTTTGCCGAAAACATGCTGGCCTCCCGCGGCCTTGATTTCAAGGACAAGGTCTGCACCGTGTCCGGCGCCGGCAACGTGGCCATCTACTGCTGCGAAAAGCTGCATCAGCTCGGCGCCAAGCCCGTGACCGTGTCCGACTCCACCGGCATGGTCTACGATGCCGACGGCATTGATGTGGCCGTTCTGCGTCAGGTCAAGGAAGTGGAACATGCCCGCCTGACCCGTTACGTGGAACTGCGCCCCTCTGCCAAGTACACCCCTGCCACCGACTACGCTGCCGGCCGTCATGCCGTGTGGGATGTGCCCTGCTTTGCCGCCTTCCCCTGCGCCACCCAGAACGAAATCAGCGGCGAGGATGCCAAGGCCCTGCTGGCCAACGGCTGCCAGTGCGTGTGCGAAGGCGCCAACATGCCCTCCACCCCCGAAGCCATTGCCCTCTACCTTGAAAACGGCATTCTCTACGGTCCCGCCAAGGCTGCCAATGCCGGCGGTGTGTCCGTGAGCCAGCTGGAAATGGCCCAGAACGCCAGCATGGTGCACTGGACCTTCGAGGAAGTGGACAGGCAGCTGCACAACATCATGAAGAACATCTATACCCGCGCAGCCACCACGGCCAAGGAGTTCGGCGATCCCAACAACCTGCTCATGGGCGCCAACGTCTCCGCCTTCCGCGAAGTGGCCGATGCCATGATTGCCCAGGGCATGTACTAGGTCGTGTTGACAAAATCAAAATCCGGCAGTGGCAACCGGCATATGCCGATATAAATGAGGCGCACCGACTTCCATTAGAGCTCATTGTCGCACCATGACCCCGTCTGAAATCAGGCCAGATCAGGGCGACACCTAATTTGTCAACACGCCCTAGAACCTGTACGTATTCAGAGTAATTAGGAATGACAGGGGTATCCGCTCACCCGGGCGGGTATCCCTGTTTTTTTCTGGCTGCACAAGGGCCATCCCGGGCCCGGCGGCCTTGTCAATACCCGTACCATGTCTTATTTTTCCATCGCACGGGTATCCTTATGCTTCTTTTTTCTCCCTTCTGATCCGTGCTGTTTGCTTCACTCTTGAAGGAGTTTTCATGTCCTTTTTCCAGAAAATTTTTGGCAGCAAAAACGATAGATATCTGAAGAAACTGCGCCCCCTGGTCCAGAAGATCAACGCTCTGGAACCGGAGATGGAGCAGCTCACGGATGCGGACTTTCCCGTACGCATGGCCGAATACCGCGCAAGCGTCCAGGACGGCTCCGCCACCCTGGACGGCATCCTGCCCGAGGTCTTTGCCCTGGTGCGCGAAGCCTCCAAGCGCACGCTTGGAATGCGCCACTTCGACGTGCAGCTTGTGGGCGGCATCGTCCTGCACAAGGGCCGCATTGCCGAAATGAAGACCGGTGAAGGCAAGACCCTGGTAGCCACTCTCGCCGTGTCCCTCAATGCACTGTCCGGCAAGGGCGTGCACGTTGTCACTGTCAATGACTATCTTGCCCAGCGAGATGCTGCCTGGATGGGCAAGATCTACAATTTCCTGGGGCTGACCACCGGCGTCATTGTCCATGATCTTGACGACAGTCAGCGCCGTGCTGCCTATGCCGCAGACATCACCTACGGCACCAACAACGAGTTCGGCTTCGACTATCTGCGCGACAATATGAAGTTCTATGCCGCAGATCTTGTCCAGCGCGGCCACAACTTTGCCATCGTGGACGAAGTCGACTCCATCCTCATCGACGAGGCCAGAACCCCGCTCATCATTTCCGGTGCCAGCGACGAGGACGTGGATCTCTATCAGGCCATGGATGCCGTGGTCTGCCAGCTCGACCCGGACGACTACACCGTGGACGAGAAGGCCAAGACGGCCATGCTCACCGAAAAGGGCGTCAGCCACTGCGAAGAGCTGACCCATCTCGACAACCTCTTTGATCCCAAGAACATGATGGCCCAGCACCACATCCTGCAGTCCTTGAAGGCCCACTGCAACTTCAAGAAGGATGTGGACTACATTGTCCAGAATGACGAAGTCATCATCGTGGACGAGTTCACGGGCCGTATCATGCCCGGCCGCCGTTACTCCGACGGCCTGCACCAGGCCCTGGAAGCCAAGGAACATGTGCGTATCCAGGCCGAGAACCAGACGCTGGCCTCCATCACCTTCCAGAACTACTTCCGCATGTACGACAAGCTCGCCGGCATGACCGGCACGGCCGACACGGAAGCCGTGGAATTCAACGAAATCTACGGCCTGGAAGTCATGACCATTCCCACCAACAAGCCCATGATCCGCAAGGACTACCCGGATCTCATCTACCAGACCCGCAAGGAGAAGTTCGACGCCATTGTGGAGGCCATCAGGGAATTCTACAAGAGCGGCCAGCCTGTGCTTGTGGGCACCATTTCCATCGAAACCTCGGAAATGCTTTCCCACAGGCTCAAGGCCATAGGCATTCCCCACAGCGTGCTCAATGCCAAGCATCACGCCCAGGAAGCCGAGATCATTGCCCAGGCCGGCCAGAAGGGCCATGTGACCATTGCCACCAACATGGCCGGCCGCGGCACGGACATTACCCTTGGCGAAGGTGTCGTGGAGCTGGGCGGTCTGCACATCCTTGGCACGGAACGCCACGAATCCCGGCGCATTGACAATCAGCTGCGCGGCCGTGCCGGCCGTCAGGGCGATCCAGGTTCCTCCCGCTTCTACCTTTCCCTGGAAGACTCCCTCATGCGTCTTTTCGGTTCCGACCGCATCAAGGGCCTCATGGGCAAGCTCGGTCTCAAGGACGGTGAAGCCATCGAGAATGCCATGGTGTCCAGGGCTGTGGAAAATGCCCAGAAGAAGGTGGAAGCCCACCACTTCGAGATCAGAAAGACGCTGCTCGATTACGACAATGTCATGAATCAGCAGCGCGAGGTTATCTACGCCCTGCGCAGGGACGCCATGCAGAGCGAGGACGTCATTGCCCTGCTGCGCGAGTTCAGGGACGATCTCCTCTCCAGCATCTACGACGAACTCAACAGCGCCGATGGAGACGAGCTTGAGCAGGCTCATGCCCGCGCCCGCGGCCAGCTTGAGGAATACTTCAACATAGGCCGCTTGCAGCCCGCTTCCGAAAGTTCGGCTGAAGAAGGAGCAGAACAGCCCCTGCCGGACGAAGACGAGGTCAAGGCCCTTTTTGACCAGAGGCTCGAAGAGCTGCGCAGCGAGGCCATGGCTGCCTACGGCGGCCTGCGCCCCGACATGACCGAAGAAGAGCGTCAGCAGCTTGAGGAGTTTGCGGACAAGACCCGTGCGGACATTTTGCGCTACGTGGTTTTGGAAGAGCTCGACCGCTGCTGGAAGGAGCACCTGCGCAACATGGATGCCCTGCGCGACGGCATTGGCCTGCGCGGCTACGGTCAGAGGGATCCCAAGCTCGAATACAAGCGCGAGGGCTTCGTGATGTTCGAGAACCTGCTTCTGCTCATCAGGCAGAGCATTTTCCGCATCCTCTGCCGCATCCACATCCGTCCCGAGGCGGCAGAGCCCGTGGAACAGCAGGAAGCCCTTGAGCACGAGGCCGTGGAAGCTGCAGCAGTAGAGATGGTCAATCCCATGGAGCTCAAGCATACCGACAATCTGCAGAGCGCCGTGCTTTCTTCCGGCGGCCCTGCCGAGGCCGAGGAGCGGCAGCAGCCCGTGCGCAACAAGGCCGAGCGCATAGGCCGCAATGATCCCTGCCCCTGCGGCAGCGGCAAGAAGTACAAGAAGTGCTGCGGCCGCAACAAGTAAGGCATTTTTCCCTTCAGGGCCTTGTGACAAGGCCCTGAAGGAGAGAAGACAAGGACAGCAAAAAAGACAGGAACCGCATGATTCCTGTCTTTTTTGCTGTCTTCTTCTTTTGTGGTCAGGGGCTTTTGCCCGCAACGGACTCGTGTTTCAGCAGGGCAGTCCCTGTTCCTCGCGCCAGTGCTTGAGCAGGGCAAAGGCATCCGTGGTGACCATGAGGCTTCCGTAGCCTGTGCCAAGCTGTATGCGCGGCTTGTTGAGCCCATGATAGTCGCTGCCGCCGGAGACGCACAAATGGTAGCGCCTGGCAATGCCGATGCAGCTGCGTGCATCCGCGTCCGTGTGTTCACTGTGCCAGGCTTCTATGCCGCACAGGCCGAAGGGCAGCAGCCGCTTGACAAATTCGTCGATCCAGCCCGGAGGGTAGGGCTTGAGCATGGGGTGGGCAATGATGACCGAGCAGCCTATGCGCGACATGATGGAAACGGCCTGCTCGGGCTCCATGACATCCTTGGGGATGTAGGCCTTGCCCGTGGAGCCGAGATAGAGGTCAAAGGCCTGGGTAATGCTTTTCACATAGCCCTTGGCCTGCAGGGCCATGGCAATGTGCGGCCGGCCGATGCTCTCTCCGCCTGCCTGAGCCAGCACTTCCTCCATGTCGAGATGGACGCCCAGGGTGTCCAGCTTGTCCAGAATGCGCTGATTGCGCTCTCCGCGGCGTGCCCGCATTTCGACCAGGGCCTCTTCCAGGGGGCCTGCGTCTTCCGGCACCCACAGTCCCAGAATGTGCATCTCGCCCTGTTCCGTTCCGGTGGAGACTTCGACGCCGCGCACAAATTCGATGTCCCCCAGCCTGTCCGCCGTGGCCTTGCCTTCTGCCAGTCCGCAGAGGGTGTCGTGGTCGGTCAGGGCAACGGCTTTGAGACCGGCCGCACGGGCCTTGGTGACAAGTTCGGCCGGTGTGTCCGTGCCGTCGGAGGCATTGGAATGGGTGTGCAGGTCGACACGCTGTATCATGAACAAACTCCAGACATGTCCTTGTGGCACACGATGTGCCAGGTTTTGTGCGTGCTAGTGGCTGCCGAATCCGGGGATGCGGTAGCGCTTTTCAAGCCAGTTCAAAAGCCAGGTGGCCAGGGTGACCATGACCAGATAGTAGGCACCAACGGCGATGAAGACTTCCGTGAAGCGGAAGGTATCCGAAGCTACCACCTTGCCTTCGCCCATAAGCTCCATGCAGGTGACAAGATAGGCCAGGGAGGAATACTTGATGAGATAGATGATTTCGTTGCCGCAGCCGGGCAGGGCCCTGCGTGCGGCCTGCGGGGCCACAATCCATAGAACGGTCTGCAGCGTGTTGAAGCCGAGCGCTCTGGCTGCCTTGATCTGGCCCTGGCTTATGGAGAGCAGGGCACCACGCACGTATTCGGAATGGTAGGCTGCCGAGCAGATGATGAAGCTCAGCAGGGCTGCGCCGTAGGGCTCGAAGTAGATGCCAAGCTTGGGCAGGGCAAAGTAGATCATCATGAGCTGCACGGCCAGGGGAACACCGCGGACAATGGCTGTGTAGCAGTCGCCAAGGCGGCGCATCCAGGGCGCGCCAAAGCCGCGCAGGCAGCCGATGGCAAGTCCGCCCAGGAAACCCAGGATGGAGGCAGGCACAATGAGGGCAATGGAGACAAGGAGGCCCCGGTTGAGCGCCGGCAGAAGTTCCTCGAAGACAAACTCGGGATCGAACATGAGGCCTACTCTCCGTCGGACAGAAGCTTGGTGAAGAAGTCCCTGGTCCTGGTCTCTGCCCCCTCGGCCAGAAGGGCTTGCGGAGTGCCCTGCTCGATGATGACGCCGTTTTGCATGAAGAGGATTTCATTGGCCAGGGCTCTGGCAAAGTCCATCTGGTGCGTGGCCATGACCATGGTCATGCCGTTCTGGGCCAGATCGCGGATGACGGCGAGCACTTCGCCCACGAGCTCCGGATCCAGGGCGCTGGTGGGTTCGTCGAGGAGAATGACGGTCGGGTCCATGGCCAGGGCTCTGGCAATGGCCACGCGCTGCTTCTGGCCGCCCGAGAGTTGGGCCGGGTAGAGCAGATAGCGGTTGGCCAGGCCCACGCGCCCGAGTTCTTCCATGGCGCGGTCGCGGGCGTCCTTGGCATTCATGCCGCGCACCTTGCGCAGGGCAATGCTCACGTTGTCAATGGCCGTGAGATGATCAAAGAGGTTGAAGTCCTGGAAGATCATGCCCACCCTGGCTCTGAAGGCGCACAATTCCCTGGTGTTCTCGGGGTTGAGTTTGGTGCCCTCGAGAATGATTTCTCCGGAGTCTGGAGGAATGAGGCAGTTGATGCACTGCAAGAGCGTGCTCTTGCCGGCACCTGAGGGGCCTATGAGCACCTTGAGTTCGCCTCTGGCCACCTTGAGGGAGCAGTCCTTCAAAATGTCCTTGCCACCTAGATTCTTGGAAATGTTGCGAATATCCAGAACAATATCTTGCTGTGCCATTTATGCCCCCTTCAGTGCCGCCGATCCATGTGTCCCGTAGCCGGGAACGCGCACCTTTTCTTCCAGTTTTTGCAAAAGCTTCAGAACGATGAGTGTCAGAACGAAGTAGATGACGCCTGCTGTGGCATACAAGGCCAGGTGTTCATGGGTACGGGCAGCAATGGCAGCAGTTCTGGCCATGATTTCCTGCGTGCCGAGGACATAGCAGACAGCACTGTCCTTGAGGAGAATGGAGAATTCATTGGCCCAGCCTGGGATGGACAGGCGCAGTGCCTGGGGCAGGATGATGAAGCGTATGGTCTGTCCGTCCCGCATGCCAAGGGCACGGCCGGCCTTGAGCTGTCCCGAGGGCAGGGACTGTATGGCACCGCGAAAGATTTGCGACTGATAGGCCGTGCTTGTGCATCCCATGACAAGACAGGAAATGACAAAAGGGTTGACGGGCAGGCCTATGCTCAAGAAGAAGCCGTAGAAGAGGAAGAGCAGAACCAGAATGGGAATGCCGCGGAAAAACCAGACGTACAGGGCCACAAGGCGGCGCAGCAGGGGTGGACCGTAGACCTGTGCCACGGCAAAGGGCACACCTAGGCACAATCCCATGGCCAGGGCTGCGCCCACAGCACCCACGGTGACAAAGGTGCCGCCCAGAATGTAGGGCAGGGCATTGATGATGACTGAAAGAGAATCCATAGAAAATCCGCAAAAGGTGGGGCCCCTGAATGCAGGACAGGCGCGGGGCAGACTGTACGTCGGAAGAGGAGGCGGGCTCTGAAAGGGCTTTTTTTGAGCCGAAAAAAAAAGAAAAAGGAGCACGGAAAGGAGAGGCTCCTTTCCGTACCCGCAAAAAAGATGCCTACTTGCTCAGATACTTGTTTTGCAGTTCCTTCCAGTAGGGATCTGCCTTAAGCAGCTTGTAGCCTTCATTGATGAGCTTGATGAGGTCCGTGTCGCCCTTGCGCACGGCCACGCCGAAGTCGTCCGGCACACCGTGGGTGCCGGCAATCTTCACGGCACGACCCTTGGAGATGGCGTCATTGGCAGGCAGGCTGTCCATGAGGGCAGCTTCGATGCGGCCGTTGAGCAGATCTTCCACAGCCAGGGGGCAGGAGTCGTAGGCACGGATTTCAAAGGGATACCCCTTTTCCTTCTTTTCGGTGCGAATGGCTTCGGCCTCGGAGGTGCCGCGCTGCACGCCCAGCTTGATGGGCTTGGAGAGAATGTCCTTGGGGGTGAGGCTGGAGTTGGCCGGCACCAGGAAGACTCGGGAGACCTGCCAGTAGGGATCACTGAAGTCCACCTGCTTGCGGCGCTTGTCGGTGATGCTCATGCCGGAGCCGATCATGTCAATCTGCTTGGCCAGCAGGGAGGGAATGATGCCGTCCCAGGCCATGGGCTTGTGCTCGATGGTGATGTTCAGCTTCTTGGCGATCCAGTTCAGGGAATCCACATCAAAGCCGGCGGGCTGGCCGGTCTTTTCGTCAACGTAGGCGAAGGGAGGATAGTTCGGATCGATGCCGTTGATGTAGGTTTTTTTGGCAAGGGCAGGGCTTGCGCAGAGCAACAGGCCGAGCAGGGCAAGGACAAGAAGTTTTTTCATAAAGATTCTCCCGCGAAGAAACTGTTGGGTTTCGATGGGCTCCCCTCCGGGGAAGGCAGCAAAGAGCGTGAAAAAAATAGCCCAATATGCGAGTCTGCGCAAGAAGAAGACGAAAAGAGCCTCGTGACAGCTTGCCCTGCTCTTCCCTTGTGGACAGCGAAGGGACGTTTCCTTGGCGTGCCCGTCCTCCGAGCTTTTTGGTCCGTTCCCTTTGTCCTAGGGCCTGTTGGCAATGGCTGCGGAGATCTGGGCTTCGCAGGCCAGCTTGCCGTCCACAAAGGCCTTGGCATCCAGCTTGCAGAGTTGCAGCTTGCGGCGCAGGTTGGAGCAGTGCAGTTCCAGCCTGTCACCGGGCACGACCTGGCGGCGGAACTTGACGCCTTCAAGGCCTGTGAAGAGGAAGAGCTTTTTCTCGAGATCCTCGCCCTTGGCGGACAGGGCCAGCAGGCCGCCGGTCTGGGCCAGGGCCTCCAGAATCAGCACGCCGGGCATGACGGGCGTGCCGGGAAAGTGCCCCTGGAAGAAAGGTTCGTTGATGGAGACATTCTTGTAGGCAATGATATGGTCCCCGGGCACGCATTCGATCACTCTGTCCACCAGAAGAAAGGGGTATCTGTGGGGAAGCAGGGACATGATTTTTGCAATATCCATAGCCTGAGCAACGTTTTCTTCCATTTTGGACCGTCCTTGGAAACAAAGGGTTGAGGGGGAATGGGGGCTTTTGTCAACGAAAAAGGGCCTCCGCCTGAACAAGGCAAGAGGCCCGAGCTTTTTGAAAGAAAGTGTGTGGTCGTTACTTGCCGCTCTTTGCAGGCTGATCAGCCTTCTTGTCGGCGGCCTTCTTGCTGCCCTGTTCCTTGAAGATCTTGTTGACTTCGGCCAGGACATCCTGGGTCAGATCCATGCTCTGTTCGGCATAGAGAACACCACCGGCAGTGACATCGACGACAAAGTTGAAGTTCTTGCGCTGGGCCACGGCATAGGTCGCATTGAAGACCATGGTCACCATTTCCTGACGCAGCTTCACTTCGTCCTGCTCGACCTTGCGCATGAAGGTGCGGGTCTTCTGGTCGAGCTCCTGCTTGGCACGCAGGAAGGCAAGCTTGCTTTCTTCAGAAGCCTTGGGATCCTTGAGCTTCTCGGCTCTCTTGCGGAGTTTTTCACCCTCGCTCTCAAGCTGTCCGCGTTCCTTGCCGTACTTCTTCTCCATCTCATCCCTGCCGGCCTTGGCAGGATCACTCTGGGTGGCAACGGTCTGCATGTCGACCACGCCAATCTTCAGTGCAGCGGCGTTGTCAGCTGCACAAACCGAACTGGCCATTGCGAACAGAGCCACGAGGGTCAGCACCAAAAACTTACGCATGAAAATCTGTCTCCTTCCCTTGCTGTGGGACCAGGCGCTCACCATCTCTTTGGCAAACGTCAAAAAGGGATTGCACCGAAGAAAATCTGGCCATTTCTCTTACAGAGCTTGTCGGAAAAGTCAAGATCTAAGTACTTTGCAGACAAGGCTTTTCGCGCCTGTTCCCGTACCTTGTCATGGAAGGACGGAAAAATTGTGCGAGCCTGAAGCAAGAGCATCCGGCATACGATGGGCGGTCCCTGAAGGCGTGTCCCGGAAGACCTCTCTTGAACAACGCGTGCTCCCTGGCTCAGGGCTGCCCCGGACAGGGAGTCTGCGGACGGAAGGTGGCGAACACAAGACGGCCCTGCCGGTTTTCACGGGGCAGGGCCAGGGATCTCTGGGGCACAGCATGCCCCTGGGCACGAGGAAGAAAAGCCTACTGAATAGTCGTGCGCCGTGCGGCCTTGCCTTCGGCCGTGAGGCGGCCAAGGCTGCGGTCGCGGTAGGCCATGATGCCTTCGGCCAGTCCCTCGGCTATGGCCTGTCTGTAGGCCACGGTTTTGAGCAGATCCGCTTCGCGCTCGTTGGTGCAGTAGCCGATTTCGGCGAGCACGGAAGGCATCTCGGCTGTGGCCAGGACAAAGAAGGGGCCTGTCTTGACGCCCTTGGAGCGCACGGCATAGCCGTTGCGGCGCACCCGGCTCACCAGATTCTGCTGCATGTCCCGGGCAAGCTTGCGCGATTCGAGGATGCGCCTTGTGAGCCCCACCTTGCGCACGGCCAGCCTTTTTCTTGTGCCGTTTTCGCGGTCTGCCACGGCCACGGAGGAGGCGCCCGTATCCAGGTAGTAGATTTCAACACCATTGATGCCCGGCTTGTGATGGGCATTCACATGGATGGAAACAAAGAGGTCCGAGCGGTTTTCGTTGGCAATTTCCGTGCGCCTGGCCAGGGAGATGGTCCTGTTGCTCTTGCGGGTGTAGATGACGCGAAAGCCGTTGTCCGTGAGCAGACGGCCAAGGCGCAGGGCCACGTCCAGGGTGATCTTGCGCTCGACGACACCGTTGTGCAGGGTGCCTGGATCAATGCCGCCGTGACCGGCATCAATGGTCACGACGCGAACGGCACTGTCCTGCAGGGCGATGGCTGCCGTGCGTGCGGATCCGTAGGGGAGTCCCCCTCTTCTGGCCGTTCTTGTGCCCGTGTCCTGCACGGTCAGGACCAGGGCGTCCTTGCTTGTCTGCACCTTGTAGGATTTCACCTTGGCAAAGGAGAGAACAAGCTTTGTACTCTTGCGTCCCTGCTGTACCTGCACGGACTTGAGCGGGGAATCCTGGACCTTCAGTCCGCGCCGGATTTCACTGACAACCTCGGTGTCGCCCAGATCCATGACAATGAGATCCGCGTTCTTCTTGCGCACAAGGCTCGTCTTGGCCTGCACCCTGCTGGTAAAGTCCAGGCGCACTTCCACGAAGGACGCACTGCCAGGCTTCCAGGTCAGGTTGTTGAGCACGGGCTGCTGTGTGCCTGCCGGGACAGCCTGCACAGCTCCCTTGCCGTTCAGGGACGCTGCCAGTTCCCTGGCAGGCGCTGCTGCATCGCCTGTGGCATAGCTTTTTTCAATAAGCCCCAGGTAGTTCAGGGCGCCGTGGCGGTCGTTCAGGTTTTTGGCTGCTATGCGGGCACAGGCAAGAAGGGCATCGTCGGCACGCACGCTCTTGGGAAAGGCCTTTGACACAGCCTCGTAGAGGCCAAGGGCCATGCGGTAGTCCTCGCCAAGATGCGAACAGCGGGCCAGTGCCTCCTGACATTCGCCCGCTCTGAAGACCGACTGTGCCGCGATATGGCCTGAAGGCATGGAAATGGCAATGCTCAAAAAGGTGTCGCGCAGCTCTTCCCAGGGCTGACGCCAGCAGGAGCGCACCTTGTGCTCGCGCAGGGCGTCCATGTCTTCCTTCGCCTTGTTGTAGGTCTCGCGCAGGGTATCGGTCTTGAGGCAGCGCAGGGATCCGAAGCGGGACTTGTCCATGTCTATGGCGCAGGAGGCAAAGCCCTTCTGTATGCGTGCGGACGTGGCCGGTGCAGCACCGGCATTGTACACGGCGCACACAAGCCAGGCCGCGCACAGGACAAGCACAAGGAGGGAGCGTGTGCACAGCAGCATCAGCCGTTTCGCGGCTGGGGACAGCTGGGCGGGAACGTTCGCTGCAAGGTAGGGAAGAAGCTGAGCCCTCATGGTCTTGTCCTCAAAGAAAGGGGGGAATGATGCGTGTCCGACTGATTTCGGAGGACACGGTCCTTTTCCCTGCTTATCGGCAGACCACAAAAAAAATTGAGGGCTCATTCCTGCTGCAGAAAGGCTTAGGCAGGATCCCTGCAAAAGCGCTCTCCAGTGAACACCCGCAGCACCCAGCAGCTTCGGGATGTGTCCAGGTCCCGGGCAGGAGCCCTGCTGCACGGGAGGAAGCGTTGCAAGGGCGAACATCTTGGGCTATAGGCTTGCCCATCGCTGTACAGGGCAGCAAGCATTTTCAGCCGGTTATGTCCTTGCACGGCCGTCTTTTCATCCTGTCTTTTCCTGGGGACATTCATGAAACACCGCTGGCGGACCTTTTTCTCCCTTCTGCAATGGGGGCTCGGCATAGCTTCCCTTCTCTGGGCGCTGAGCGATGTCGATCTCTCGGTCTTGTGGGCTGCCCTGAAGGGCTACAGCCTGTGGGCCATGCTGCCCGTCTTCTTCTATGCCCTCGTGGACTATGTGTGCATGGGCTACAGGCTGCGCTTTCTTCTGCCAGCTGATGTGGGCTTTGGCCCCAGCATGAAGGCAAGCCTCCTCTGCGTGGGCATGAACTGCCTGCTGCCGGCCAAGGCGGGCGATGCCTTGAAGATTCTCTATCTGACCAGGACCACGAACCACTCCTTTGTGACCATCAGTTCCGTGGTCATCTGGGAGCGCCTGTGCGACGTCATCTTCCTGGCCTCTCTCATGCTCTTTTCCTTCATGGCCATGGACGGCGACAAGCACGGCATGAACATTGTTCTGCCCGTGGCTGTCCTTTTGGCAGGCGGTGCGGGCTTTCTGGCCCTGCGGCACTGGTCGCAGTTCTTTCACGCCCTCTATGCGCGCTTTTTGCCCTCCAGGATTGCCAGTCCCCTCTCGCATCTGCACACCTGCATCGTGGATCAGGTCTCCGTTCCCTGGGTGGCCCGGGGCCTTTTCTGGTCCCTTGGCACCTGGGGCACCTACTTTCTGAGCTTTGTCTATGCCCTGTACATGGCAGACATTCATATCGGGCTGACACCCATGATTGTGGCCTTCACCGTGGCAAGCCTTGGCACGGCCATTCCCTCCCTGCCAGGTGGCATAGGCCTGTTCGAAGGCGCCATGGTCCTTGGGCTTTCCTGGTACGGTGTCGAGAGTTCTCAGGCCCTGGGCGTGGCCTTCTTCTTCCATGGCGTGCACTTTCTGCCTCTGGCTTTGGCAGCCGTGTGCATCAACGGTCGCGCCAGATACTGGCAGCAGACGGTCTGAGCATTCCCTATTGTCCGAACGTTTCGTCCCATGATTTTCTGGCCCTGCAGGGCCTTTTTTTGTGCTGTCACAAGGGGCGGGCTGACCTGCAGAGCCTTTCTTGAGGCGGATTTTGTGGCTGGCAGCAAAAAAGGGGAGGCGCTCTAGGCCCCTCCCCTTAAATGCATTTAGATATATTGATATATAGATATGTCTTTGGAGCAGCCCGTCCCTCTCGCGAGAGGTGCAGGCGTCCGGCTCCTCCGGCTATTTGAAGAATCCCGAGAACTTGTCGATGTAGCCCTGAACAAAGAGAATGAAGACCACAAAGGGCAGCACCCAGGTCAGATAGGCGCGCATCCAGGCCGGGAACTTGATGCCGTTCCCTTTGTCTGCCTCGGCCAGGAAGTTCTTCCAGCCCCAGCCGTAGCGGCAGGTACAGAAGATGAGAATGGTGAGCGAACCAAGGGTCAGGATGTTGTTGCTGACAATAAAGTCTTCTACATCCAGGATGGTGCTGCCGGGGCCGAAGGGGGTGATGAAGGACCAGACGTTGAAGCCCAGAATGCAGGGCAGCATCAGGATGGTTAGGCCTATGGCATGCACAATGGTGGATTTCTTCCTGCTCCAGCCCCAGACATCCATGCTGTAGGAGATGATGTTCTCCACCACGCCGATGACCGTGGTGACACCGGCGCAGCCCATGAAGACAAAGAAGAGGCTGCCCCAGAAGCGTCCGCCTTCCATGGCATTGAAGATATTGGGCAAGGTGATGAAGATGAGGCTCGGGCCGCTGTCGGGCTTCACGCCAAAGGAGAAGCAGGCCGGAAAGATGATGAGGCCGGCCGTGAGGGCCACAAAGGTGTCCAGAATGACAATGAGGATGGATTCGCCGGTCAGGCTGCGCTTGTTGTCGAGGTAGCTTCCGAAGATCATCATGCCGCCCATGCCGATGGACAGGGTGAAGAAGGACTGGTTCATGGCCGCACTGACGGCATTGAGGATGCCTGCCTCCTTCATGCGCTCAAAGTTCGGCGCAAGATAGAAGGAGAGGCCTTCCGAGGCCCCGTCCATGGTCAGGGAGCGGATGGCCAGGCCTACCATGACGATGAGCAGGCCGAGCATCATGTACTTGACCACGGGCTCAAGGCCCTTGCGCACGCCAAGGGCACAGACGCAGAAGCTCAACACCAGCACAAGAGTTGCCCAGGCCGTCATGCTCCAGGGATCCTGCAGAATGCTGCCAAAGAAGAGCTTCACCCCTTCCGGCGGCAGGGCTGCCAGTTCCCCTGATCCCATGTACCAGCAGTAGGAGATGAGCCAGCCGCAGACCGGGATGTAGAACATCATGATGCAGTACCCGCCAATGAGCGGGAACCAGCCAATGGCATGCCAGCGTGTGCCCTGCGGCTCCAGATAGCGCAGGGCATGGCCCATGTTGCGCCTGGACGCCCGGCCTATGGCAAATTCCATGGTCAGAATGGGCACTCCCATGACCAGGAGGAAGAAGAGATAGACCAGCACAAAGAGCGCGCCCCCGTATTCGCCGGTGATGTAGGGGAAGCGCCACACATTGCCAAGGCCTATGGCACAGCCTGCGGAAAGGAGAAGAAAGCCGAGTCGGCTGGCCAGACGCTCACGAGCCATGAGGAACTCCTTGCTCAAAACGCTTCCTGCACGGTCCTTGCCGGAGAGTCACCCGGAACGTCATGCAGGGCGGTGGGGCAGGCATGCTGCCTGCCACAAAAACGGGGCTGCTTTTGTGCGGCAGACCCTTGGGGGAATGAAAAAGCACGGTCCTCTGGACCGTTGCCGTGATTCTTTGCCTGAAGTCGCTTGTCTGAATCATGCGCCAGAAAGGCCCCAGGGCTCGGGACGTGCCTGCTGGCAGAACTTGGAGAGACTCCTGGAGAAGAGCGGCACGAGTGTTGCCGGAAAACATCTTTGCGGGGGAACGGAGCAGTACCGTACGGTCCCCGGAAGAGCCTCAGAAAAGAGCCACAGAAAACAAAGAATCTCCCCCGTGAGAGCCGCCAAGCACCGACAGAGGAGATTACCCATGTATGCGAAGAGCCTAGTAGCACATGCTTTCGTGATTTGCAAAAAGGAGAGCAGGCATGCAGAACCTGCTCTCCCTGAGAGATGCTTTTTTGTCTGATGGGGGCGCTTTCTAGAAGAACTGGCCCATGCTGAATTCCAGACGGCCGGTTTCGCGTTCGCCGTCAAAGTCCTTCTTCAGCGGGATACCGTAGGCTATGCGCAGATCGCCCATGGGCGAACGCCAGCGCAGTTCCAGGCCTGCGGAGTAGACCCAGTGATCGTCGAAGTCGAACTTCAGCTTCTGCCCGTCGTCCGAGCTGTAGTTGAAGCCGATATCGAAGAAGGGCACGATGGCAAGGCCCATGTCCTTCTGGAAGGTCCAGACGTATTCGAAGTTGGCCACACCCATGCGGTCACCGCCGATGACGTCGTTGTCATAGCGCGGATCCGTGGAACGCGGCGAGGCATCCCGGTAGGAGTAGCCGCGCACCGTGTCCATGCCGCCCACGTAGAAGCGTTCAAAGACGGGGATTCTGGATCCGGTGTTCTGGAAGACGGCACCCAGGCGGGCACGAACGTGGATGGTATTGGTGGGATTGAAGGAATAGAAGCCCTGCCAGTCGCCGACCACCTTGACAAAGTTGTCGGTACCGCCGAGGCCGCCACCGCCCCATTCACCCCAGATACGGGCAATGGTGCCGCGGGTGGGCCTGTCACGGTCGTCCGTGGTGTCTCGGGTAATGCGGGCACCAAAGGCACTGGTCCAGTTGATGCCCTTGTAGTCCGTGATGTAGGGCGAGGCGTTGTCCTCCACATCGTAGATTTCGTATCGTTCCAGACGGTAGCTCACGCCGACCGAGGTGTATTCGCCGATGGGGTAGGCAAAGCGGATGGTGTCACCAATGGTGTCACGGGTGAAGCTGTCCCAGTAGTCGTGCAGGTAGTAGAGGTCGTTGCCGAAGGACAGGTCCGTGTCGTAGACGCGGGGGTTGTTGAAGGTCAGCGTGCCCGAGGTGCGGCGCCAGGAGAAGAAGCCGCTCAGGGCCAGCTGATAGCCGCGGCCGAACAGGTTGCGCTCCATGATGGAGGCGTTCACGCCCACGTCAAAGTAGGTGGAGTAGCCGATACCGGCCATGAGGGCACCGGTATTGCCTTCCTTGACCTTGACCTTGAGGTCCACCTGATCCTCGGATTCCGTGGGCACAAGTTCGGTATCCAGGGCGGAGAAGTAGCGCAGGCGGTTCAGGCGTTCCGTGGAGCGGCGCAGTTTGGCGCCTTCGTAGGCATCACCGTCACCAAGGCGCATTTCGCGCAGGATGACGTTATCCCTGGTCTTCTGATTGCCTTCGACGAGCAGCCGTCTGATGAAGATCTTCTGGCGCTTGTTGATGACGTAGCAGACATTGACCGTGTCGGGCTTGTCATCGGGCTTGACCACGCGGGTGTCCACCTCGGCGTAGGCATAGCCCATGTCGTTGTAGTAGTTCTGCAGGCGCTTGGCGTCTTCCTGCATGACGGTGAGCGAGAAGTACTCGTTCTCGTTCTTCCACTCGTCTATTTCCACCAGCTTTTCCATGTTTTCCTGGGTATCCAGGACATCGCCGGCAAAGCTGACTTCGTTGATCTTGTAGCGGGGGCCCTCGCTCACCGGGAAGATGATGTGGATGCCGTCTTCCCGGTAGTCCACTTCAGGAGCACCCACCTGCATGTCCACATAGCCTTCGTTGAGGCCGTAGGCGGCAATGGCATTGGTGTCGCGCTCAAGGTACTCTTCCTTGAGCACGCCGGAGCCGGTGATCCAGGAGAAGATGCCGCGCTCGCGCAGGGCCATGTACTTGGTCATGTCGTCCTGGTCCAGTTCCTTGAGACCATCGACCTTGACTTCGGTGATGTAGAGCTTGTTGCCTTCCTTGATGTTGATGAAGAGGATGTTGCCGCGGCGATCCGGGCGGTCCTCGATGCGGTAGGAGGGCTTGGCAAGGTAGTAGCCTTCCTTGCGGTAGAGCTCGGTGATGCGCTGCAAGTCCTCGGCAAGAGTCTGCTCGTTGAGGACGTTGCCCTTGCGCGTGGTCATGGCAGCCAGGATGTCTTCCTGGTCTATGGCATCGGCGCCCTCGATGATGACGTTGTCGATGCGCGGTTTTTCCACCACGTCAAAGACGAGCACATTGCCTTCCATATGGGCCTGCACGTCGGTGAAATAGCCCATTTCCCAGAGGCGCTTGACTTCTTCGTTGATGGCATTGGCATCGGGGGCATCGCCCTTGCGTATGGTCATGCGCATGAGCACGACTTCAGGATCCATGTTCCTGAGGCCGCGCACCTGCACGTCGGCAAGGCCGCCGGTGGAGAGGCGCATGGGCACAAGCTGCGGCGAGGCCGGTCTGGCAGGCTCGGGAGTGGGAGCAGGAGCAGCTGCGGGTTCCTGGGGCTGCACGGGATTGAGGGCCACTTCGGCCCTGGCAGCCAGGTGTGTGGTTACCTCGCCAAGGTCCGACATGTTGGGACGCTCGAAGCGGGCCGGAACGGGACTGGCGCCGGACACGGGCACAAGGCGGGTGTCCATGGTAAAGCCGCGGTCCTTCTGGGTGAAGGCACCGTAGATGACGAGGTCGGCACCGGCCTGCACGCCCAGCTCCCTGGCTGCCGCAAGGTCAATGCTCTTGAGGCCGGAGGCCTGGAAGAGGCTGTTGGCACGCTGCATGGCTATGGGACGGAAGCCCCGGGCCGCCAGTTTTTCCACAATGGTCTGCGGGACAACACGGGGGCCGTCTGGCAGTTCAGGCCCTGCCTGGACGGCAAAGGGGAGCACCAGAACGGTTTTTCCCGCTGCCTGCGCCGGCTGTACTCCAACAAGCACAAAGAGCAGGGCACTGATGACCCAGAGAGAGAAGAGTCTGCTTCGCAAAAGTCTTGTCATAGAGAAAACCAGCGCGGGAGTTGCCCCTGAAGGCCTTCAGGGGAGGAGCGCTGTACCTCCCAGGTTAGGTTGAAACGCCGCATCCCGTTTGGGACCAGGTTCCTCCGGGAGTCTCTTTTCGGGAATCCTGCCGGAGAAGGCGGCGTGTCGGGGATGAGGGTATGAAAAGTCGCAAGTTGGTGAAGTTGCAAACGGCGGAAGGTCGGATTCGACCAGATGCACTCTGATTCGGACGGGATCTGCCGCGCCTGAAATTCGGGAGCTGGTCTCAAGTTTTCCCGAAAGTGGCCGAAGAGGATCGATCAGGAGGACTGTACCGAAACGCCAGCCCCGTTGGTCCAAAGAGCGCGTGCAGGGACGACAGTCAGGAAAAGCCGACAAGCCCGGCAGGCCCCTTGCGGGGCGTCCAGGCTAAAGCAGGAGTCCTGAGCGCAGTTCCAGGCTGCGGTCAAGGCTGCGCGCAAGATCGCCGTTGTGGGTCACAATGACCATGGTCATGCCGAATTCACGGTTGAGATCGCGCAAAAGATCGGCCACCTGATT
Organism: uncultured Desulfovibrio sp.; assembly: GCA_944327295.1. Lineage (GTDB taxonomy): Bacteria > Desulfobacterota > Desulfovibrionia > Desulfovibrionales > Desulfovibrionaceae > Desulfovibrio. The sequence goes on from CALVHF010000004.1 coordinate 82,418, forward strand.
GCCTGTCCGCTCGTCCAGATTGCCGGTGGGCTCGTCGGCCAGAAGCACCTTGGGACGCAGAAGCAGAGCCCTGGCTATGGCCACGCGCTGGCGTTCGCCGCCGGAGAGGTTGGTGACATGGCTCTGGCACTTGCTGCCAAGGCCCACCCGATCCAGCATGTCCCTGGCTGCTGTCTCGACTTCGTGACGGGGCAGGCCGGCAATGATGCCCGGCATGGCCACGTTCTCCTCGGCCGAGAATTCGGCGAGCAGATGGTGGAACTGAAAGACATAGCCGCAGGTTCTGTTGCGAAAGTGGGCCTGTTCCTCGGGCGTGAGGCTGGCGAGATCGCGTCCCTGGAAGGAAACGGAGCCTGAGGTAGGAGTATCAATGGCGCCCATAAGATGCAAGAGGGTGCTCTTGCCCGAGCCTGAGGCTCCCACTATGGCGAGCTGCTCGCCCTCCTCAATGGACGTGGTGACGCCCTTGAGGATTTCCAGGGTCTTGCCGCCTTCCTCGTAGGTCTTGACCACGTTCTCGAAGGTGTACAGTGCGCTCATTCGTACCTCAAGGCCTCGGCAGGCTTGAGGCGCGAGGCCTGGCGTGCCGGATAGAGGGTGGACAGAAAGCAGAGAAGCATGGCCGAGGCGCCGATGATGAGGACATCCGGCACGGTGATGATGATGGGCAAATGATCCAGGGTATAGACGTTTTCCGGCAGCTTGATGAACTGGTACTTCTTGAGCAGGTAGCCGACGCTCAGACCCAGGGCATAGCCGAGCATGGTGCCCACGAAGCCTATCATGACACCCTGGTACATGAAGATGCGCCTGATCATGCCCCTGGTTGCGCCCATGCTCATCATGACGGCAATGTCCTTGGTCTTTTCCATGACCAGCATGACCAGCGTCGCCACGATGGAGAAGGAACCTATGAGCACAACCATGGCGAGCAGGATGAACATGCCTATCTTTTCCAGCTTGAGGGCGGCAAAGAGGTTGGCATTCATGTCCATCCAGCTGCGGGCGTAGAATCGGTAGCCGACCCGTTCGTTGAGGGCGGCCGTGACCGTGTCGGCCTTGAACAGATCGTCCACGGTGATTTCTATGCCCGAGAGGTAGCCGGGATCAAGACCCAGGAGATCGCGGCAGGCGGACAGGGAGAGAAAGGCCATGGATGAATCGTATTCATACATGCCTGTCTTGAAGATGCCGACAACGGTAAAGGGACGGATGCGGGGCTGAAAGCCTGTGGAGGAACGCTGACCCGAGGGGGAGAGGAGATTGATGCGGGAACCCAGGGCAAGCCCCAGGCGTTTGGTCAGCTCCTCGCCCAGGATGATTCCGGGAGGGGAGGTTTGGTTGGCAAGATCGGCCACAGACCCGCGCTTGATGGTCTGCAGCATGGAGAGCACCTTTGGGGCGCCGACAGGATCGATGCCGCGCAGGATGAGGCCCTTGACGCCTGTGCCTGCGCTGAGCATGACTTCGCTGTAGATGAAGGGAGTGGCGCCCTTGACGCCTGGCGTGTCCAGGATGCGGTCCATGACCTCCGGATCCAGGCTGAATCCGTCGGGCAGGGAGCTTAAGACCACGCCGTGGGCATTGGCCCCGAGAATCTTCTCGCGCATGTCCGTGGTAAGTCCGTTGTACACGCCCAGGACCACGACCAGGGCCGCAACGCCCAGGGCAACCCCGAGCACGGACATGAGCGAAATGACGTAGATGAACGCCTGCTTCTGCTTGGAAAAGAGGTAGCGTCTTGCGACGAAGAATTCAAAACTCAAGGGCTCTCCTCTTGGTTCGTGCCAAGTCTAGACCTCGGGCCGCAGGAGCGGGAAGAGGATGACTTCGCGGATGCTGGCAGAATCCGTCAGCAGCATGACCAGGCGGTCGATGCCGAAGCCTTCGCCTGCGGCCGGCGGCATGCCGTATTCCAGGGCGCGCAGGAAGTCCTCGTCCATGCAGTGGGCTTCCTCGTCGCCGGCAGCGCGTTCGCGGACCTGTTCCTCGAAGCGGCCGCGCTGATCAATGGGATCGTTGAGTTCGGAGAAGGCATTGGCCAGTTCCCTGCCGGTCATGAACAGCTCGAAGCGATCCACAAGCTGCGGGTTTTCGTTGTTGCGGCGCGACAGCGGGGAAATCTCTATGGGATATTCGTAGATGAAGGTGGGCTGGATGAGCTTTTCCTCCACGTCGAGGTCGAAGAGCTCGGCATGAAGCTTGGGCAGGGGCTCGTTGTCGGGCAGCTTGACCCCCCGTTCCTGCAGATAGGCCTTCACCTTGCCGTAGTCGTTGTAGAATTCGGGGTTGTGCTTGCCAATCTGTTCCAGGGCTTCGTAGAAGGTGATCTTGTGCCAGTGGCCGGGTGTCAGATCGATGGTCTCGCCCTGATAGGGCACAAGGGTAGTCCCGCAGACCTTCTCGGCCACGCGGCCGAACATTTCCTCGGTCATGTCCATGAGATCGTGGAAATTGGCATAGGCCCAGTAGAATTCACAGGAAGTGAACTCGGGGTTGTGCCGTGTGTCTATGCCCTCGTTGCGGAAGTTGCGGTTGAGCTCGAAGACCTTCTCGAAGCCGCCCACAAGTAGGCGCTTCAGGTAGAGCTCGGGCGCTATGCGCATGTAGAGCTCGAGATCCAGGGCATTGTGCTTTGTTATGAAGGGCTTGGCCGCAGCACCGCCGGGGATGGGATGCATCATGGGCGTTTCCACTTCCATGAAGCCCTTTTCCTCCAGGAAATGCCTTATCTCGCTGACAATGAGGCTGCGCTTTGTGAAAATTTCGCGAGCCCTGGGGTTCACGATGAGATCCACGTAGCGCTGGCGGTAGCGGGTCTCGGTGTCCTTGAGGCCGTGGTACTTTTCGGGCAGGGGACGCATGGACCGAGTGATCAGCTTGACCGAGGTGCAGGACACGGTGAGTTCGTCGGTCTTGGTGCGGAACATGTGGCCGGAGAGGCCCACGATGTCGCCCACGTCAAGCTTTTTCACGATGGCAAAGGCCTCGCCCAGGTGTTCCTTCTGGGCATAGCACTGAATGCGGCCTGTTTCGTCCTGCAGGTGAAAGAAGATTACCTTGCCGAAGGAACGCAGGGATACAATGCGGCCGGCAATGGCAACGACATCGCCCTGCTGCTCCAGTTCTTCCCCAGAAAGGGACGAGTAATTGTCCAGGATCCAGGAGACAGAATGCTCTTTGCGGAAATCATTGGGGAACAGGGGAATGCCTGCATCAAGAAGATCACAGGATTTGACAACTCTGCTCTTGATGACTTCATTGAGATTGCCCCGTTCGGCAAAGCTTTCCAGCATAGGCATGAAATAGGCAGCATGGCTGGACTTTGTGCCAAGCTTGATCTTCGGTGCTGCCTTGGTGTGGTTTTTTTCCCTCGTCTCTTCCACGAAATGCGCTCCTGGCCCCAGTAGGGGGCAATAGAATGAGGGGATACGGTAAGCCTAACTTGTCTGCTCGTCAAGAAGCGAGCGCATGAGGCCCATGTCCCCGTCAGCCCTCAACTCTTTGAGACTGCTTGCGAGATGCGGGCTGTCAGAGACCATGGACAGGCCCCTGCAGAAAAGATAAATCCCCACTTTTTTGCAGGCAGGGCCTGCGCGAAAGAGTATCACATTTTGACTTTTCACTTTCTGTATGAGATAGGGCCGTCTTGCCGCAGGACGTGCAGGAAGGCCTCTGTCGCGATCCTGTTCTGTCGCGGACCCCTGTGCCGCGAACACAGCCTGCCGCATCCTGCTGCTCCGGCAGCGTTACGCCCGTTACCCCTCCTTAGAGTACCATATATTATAAGGATGCCTTGTCATGCAGAAGCTTTCCATTTCCTTTCTCGGAAAAGACGGTCCTGGCATTGTTGCCACAGTCAGTCAGGGACTCAGTGACAACAACTGCAATATCCTGCAGGTGACCCAGACTATTCTCGGAGCAGAGTTCGCAGCCATTTTCATCGTGGATGCCCCGGACGAACTGACCATAAACTTTCTGCAGGACAAGCTCGAGCAGGCCCTGGGCAGGGATCAGCATGACATTTCCGTCCTGATTCGCCAGGCCTCTCACGGTGCCTGGAGCAAGCAGGTGTCCTGCCAGCCCTACGTGGTGACCACGGACGGCACCGATCAGCCGGGTCTTATCAGCACCATGGCCCGTGTCTTTGCCCGCCACAACATTAATATCGAGAACCTGAAGGCCGTCCTCGGCCACGGTGGCGAGGACCACGCGCTCTTCGTCTTCGAGATAGAAGTGCCAGAAAACGAGGATATCGGCCGTCTCAACAGGGAAATTCACAGTGCCGGCCGTTCGCTCAAGCTCAATGTCTCCATGCAGCACCGCGACATCTTCGAGGCCATGCACCGCATCACGGATTTCTAGTCGGCCCGCAATCACAGGAAGGCGCAAGAGCGCTGCAGGAAGGTCAACATGCTTTCGGAACGTGAAGTCATCAGTACACTTGATATGGTGCGCAACGAGCATCTCGATGTGCGCACAGTCACCCTGGGCATCAGTCTCTTTGACTGTGTCAGCCACGACGTGGAACTCTTTATCGGCAATGTGCGGGCCAAGATAGCCCAGTATGCCAGCAATCTTGTGGCCGTGTGCAACGAAGTCGGCGACAAGTACGGTATCCCTGTCGTCAACAAGCGCATCAGTGTCAGCCCCATTGCCGCTGTGGCTGCTCCCTTCTCCCCCAGGGATATGGTGCGTGTCTGCCAGGCTTTGGACGAGGCGGCTTTCGAGGCCAAGGTGGACTTTATCGGTGGCTTTTCCGCGCTCGTGGAGAAGGGCTTTGCCCGCGGGGACTGCGCCCTCATAGAATCCATCCCAGAGGCTCTGGCCACAACACAGCGGGTGTGCTCGTCCATCAATGTGGCAAGCTCCCGTTCCGGCATCAACATGGATGCCGTGGCCCTCATGGGCCGGCAGATCCTGGCCACGGCCGCCGCCACAGCCGACAAGGGCGGCTTCGGCTGCACCAAACTCGTGGTCTTTGCCAACATCCCGCAGGATGTGCCCTTCATGGCCGGCGCCTACCTTGGCATAGGCGAGCCGGATGTGGTCATCAACGTGGGCGTCTCCGGCCCCGGCGTGGTCAAGAAGGCCATTGACAGGGCCATCGAGAAGGGCCGCAGCAGCGGCAGACCCCTGAACCTTCTGGACGTGGCCGAAGTCATCAAGAAGACGGCCTACAAGGTGACCCGCGTAGGCGAGATGATCGGCAACGAAGTGGCCCGCAGGCTGAACATTCCCTTTGGCGTGGCCGATCTCTCCCTGGCACCCACCCCCGCAGTGGGCGACTCCGTGGGCGAGATCTTCCAGAGCTGCGGTCTGTCCGTCATGGGCGCTCCCGGCAGCACGGCCGTGCTGGCCATGCTCAACGATGCCGTGAAGAAGGGCGGCTCCTTTGCCTCTTCCTCCGTGGGTGGTCTGTCCGGCGCCTTCATTCCCGTGTCCGAAGACTCGAGCATAGAAGCTGCAGCCACTTCCGGCTTTTTGAGCATGGAAAAGCTGGAAGCTCTGACCAGCGTGTGCTCCGTGGGCCTCGACATGATAGCCATTCCCGGCGACACTCCGGCCACGACCATTTCCGGCATCATTGCCGACGAAATGGCCATAGGCATGATCAACCACAAGACCACGGCCGTGCGTCTCATTCCCGTGCCCGGCAAGGGGGTCGGCGAGAAGGTCTCCTTTGGCGGTCTGCTTGGCGAAGCCACCATCATTCCCGTGCCCAGAGGCGATGCCTCGGGCTTCATCTCCCTTGGCGGACGCATCCCGGCTCCCATCCACAGCCTCAAGAACTAGCGCAAACACGTCCTGCTCCCCTTGCGAGGGGAGACAAAACGAGAACGGGCACGGATCATGATTCCATGATCCGTGCCCGTTTGTGCATTGTGTCCTTGTTCTGTGTCCTGTTTCTAGCGGATGGAGGAGGGCAGCCGGCCCTCCCTGAAGAGGGCCACGGCTTCCTGCAGCCGTTTGGTGTCGTCTTCCTCGCGCATGAGGCGGCCAATGTACTGCATCTGACGGCGTTTTGCCTCTCTTGAGGTAATGCGCCTCAACTCCCTGAAGGCCGTGAGCAGATCTGGGGCAAGGTCGAGCTGTTCAAGCTCGCTCATGGGCAGGGCCGAGAGTTCCTGGCCGAGTTCCTGCAGGGCAGCGCTGTCGCGCTTGCGCTGGGAACGGCTGACGCGTTCGGGTTCGGGCAGGTCGGATGAGGAATCAAACTGATATTTCTTCTTGCGTGGCATCTATCGTTTCCGTGCAGACGGTGCTGTCCTCAAGGAGGGGCAGCCGTCTCATGTTTTCAAGTCTCAAGGAAAGGGGCAGCTTCTCTTGTGCACAGGCCAGGGGCACAAGGGGCCGCCGCAGGGCACAGATACCTAGCAGGAGCAGGCCTCTCTGACAAGCAGGCATCCGCAAGGCACCCTCATGCCCAGGATGCGTCAGGCTCTTCCTTCGCCCACGTGAGCCACAGGAGCAGAAGGGCATGCCACGCCGAGGCAGGCACATGCACTTTTCGCCTGCGCCTTTTGCGTGTACACTTTTCTTGCATGAAGATTTTCTGTGCAGGAGTCTCCCGTCTCAGGGTCCGCCGTGGCCGCGAGTGCCGGGGCTGCCCGCACGACAGTCTTGTTTTCAAGAAACGGAGAAATTCATGGAAACACGCAGTACGGATATAACCGAAGGCCTGCATGCGCTCGGCAAGGGCGGATCCCCTGTGCCGCAGCAGTCCCCGGGCATTGATATTCTCGAGGCCTTCCCCAACCGCTTTCCCAGCAGGGACTACATCATCAGCATCTCCTTTCCGGAGTTCACCTCCCTGTGCCCGGTTACGGGGCAGCCGGACTTCGGAACCATAGTCCTCGAGTACATACCCCATGAGCGCTGCGTGGAGTCCAAGAGCTTCAAGCTCTACATGTTTGCCTACCGCAACCACCACTCCTTCATGGAGACCATCACCAATACCGTGCTGGAAGACATCTGCACCCTGCTCAACCCCAACTGGGCCCGAGTCAGAGGCCTCTTTGTGCCCAGGGGCGGAACAAGACTCCATGTCTTTGCCGAAGAGTACAGAAAAGATCTCGATGACGAGCATCGTGCACGGGTCAAAGAGCTTGTGCGCGAGTGGAAGTCCGAACCCGACCCGCACAGGGTGTGACGCTCCTCTTCTTCGATGAAGAAGTACAGGGTTCTCGCGTATACGTCTCTTACTGATACTGTCCTGGGGGAGGCGGCGTGACTGCTCCGGCACAGGCCGGAACGGACATGCCGAAGGTGCTCATGGAAGTGGAACACAGAAGTGTCTGCCGCTGGCTCGGCGTCTGGATTTGTCTTGTCTGCGGCCTGACCGTGCAGAGCTCTTTGGACCTGCATCTGCTCACAGAGGAAATGGATCGGTCGGTCCGGGCCGAGGCAGCCCTTCAGGCGCAGCTTCTGGCCATCAGGGTGCTGTCGGATCGCGCCCTTGCGAACACGGAGCTTGACGAGGTCCTTGCCAGGCCCCTGGTCTTCGACATGATGGAAAACAGGAAGATCAGGGCCTGTGCCGTCCTGACAACGGAGCGTTTTCTGGAAGCCCAGGTACGTCAGCCGGACGGCAGTCTTGTGCCTCTGGCAGGAGACTTTCCCTCCACTGTCTGGACCGGTCAGGCACTGCTGGAAGACGGGCAGGAGATTCTTGGCAAGGTACTGGTGGAGCTTGATCACAGGCCCCTGGAACTGCGTCTGGAGCACATGCGCTCAAAGGCGCTCTGGCATCTGGTCTTCACCAGCCTTGGCACAGGCGTCCTCGTGCTTGTCCTGAACGTGGTCTTCACGCTCATGGGCCGCAGGCGCGCAAGAAAGCCCGAGCCTGTGCAGAAGCTGGAACTCAGGGAGTGAGCAGATCACCGGTTCCCTTGTCTCTGTGGCGTTGCGATCGTATGCGGACAAGCATTTCGCGCACTGAACGCCTGGAGTCTTTCAGACATTGCATTTTCTCTACAAGCGTACCTGGAGGGATATATGGGCTTTTTTTCCAAGATAAAGAAGATCTTCGGCTCTTCCGAGCCAAAGCCTGAACAGAAACAGGACGAAGAACAGCAGCCTGCCGGGGAAGCGGCTGCTGCATCAGGAGTCGAGACTGCCGAAGGTTCTGCCCAGGAACAGGCTCCCGGGAAGCAGGCAGAGGAACCGTCTTCTGACAAGCCCGAACAGGGGGGTGACAGGGACGTGCCTGCCAAGGAGACAGATGCAGAGCCCCAGGCTGCAGAGAAGAGCGCAAGGGCCGCCGCAGAGCCCGAGCAGACCACTGGACAATTTGCAGATCTGGCCGCTGATCAGGGCTCCGAGTCTGGCAAGTCGTCTGACTCGACGGCAGAGGTGGACGTTGTCCTGACAGAGGTCGTGGGCAGCACGTCTGCCACCGTGTCTGCCGATCCTGAAGAAGAGTCCGGGCAGGCCCGCACAGAGACAGTCGGGACGGACAGGGCACAGACAGAACAGGCTGGTACAGAGACCGCGCAGGCTGCGGAGTCTGAGCCCGTAGTCGTCACCGAAACAGTCAGCGAGACGGTCACTGCAACTGTGACCGAGCCTGTTTCTTCCAGGGAAGAGGACAAGGTGCAGGCCGAAAGCACGGAAGGTGACACGAAGGAAGTCCCCCAGGATCCCTGGGCACTCTTTGCGGCGCCCCGTGCCCAGAAAAAAGCTGAAGAACAGCCTGCCGGCGAGCCGGAAGAACAACCTGCAGCTGTTGTGACAGAGCCTGCCGCTGAAGCTGCCCCGGAAACTGTCTCCGCAGCTCCGGTGGACGCCGAAGCTGCGAGCGAGGAAGCCGATCAGAAGAAGGCAGAGGCTGCAAGCGAGCCTGCCCCCGAACCTGTACCCGGCACTGTCACCGAACCTACCACGGAGCAGACCTCCGAGGCAGTCATTGAACTCGTCGTCGAGACCGTCACGGAAGCAGCTCCGCAGACTGCTGCCGTGACTGCCCCGACTGATCAGGGAGAGCAGTCTGCTGACAAGGCTTTCAACGAAACGGCCGACAAGGCTCAGGCCGAGAGCAAGGAAGAAGCACAGCCTGAAGCTGTGCACGACCCCTGGGCGCTCTTTGCTACACCCCGTGCGCGGGAGACGTCTGAAGAAAAGTCGGAAGAAAGATCTGAAGACAAGCAGGAAGAAAGGCCGGAAGAAAAGCCCGCAGACAAGACTGAAGAAGTTCCTGCAAAGAAGTCCGAAGACAGGGGCGAGGACAAGGCGGAAGAAAAGCCTGAAGCTTTGGCTGAAGCCTGTGAGGAAGCCGGAGAGCAGGGGGCTGCCGGTGCTGCCAGTACAGGCGGACAGGACAGTGCGCCTGTGACCGAGCTTGGCACCCATGCCGATAAAGCAGCCGGCAGGGAAACAAAGTCCGAGGCTGTCGAGACGACCGGTGAAGACGAGGAAGAACTGGTCATTGATCTGGGGGCTCCCCTGCCCGAGGACTGGGAAGAGGAAAAGCCCGCCGAGGAGGCTGCCACGGCTCAGGCGGCCAGTCTGTCCGATCCGATCTATCAGGAACTCACGGCGCGCCTGCGCGATGCCGAGGCCAAGCTTTCCGTCTGGCTCGACATTGTCCTGGACGGCGTGACCGAGGCAGGCCCTGCCCTCAACGACAGGGTGCCCTTCCTGTTGCGGACCCTTGAGGCCCCGGAAAACGAGGCCGAGGAATTTGTGCAGGACTTTGCCTCCTGGCTTGAGCGCATGGAGTACCGCTCGCTCGACGAATTCCGTTCCGAACTGCAGTACCGCCTGGCTCTGGCCCTGGAACTGGAGGACGAAGAGGACGAGCGCAACCGGCTCTTCCTGAAGCTGACCGACAGCCTGGCCAAGACCAGGGCCCAGTTTGCCCGCCATTTTGAAAACCTCATTTCCAGCCACGGCGAGCTGGACGAGGACTTCTGGCAGGAGCTGGAGGAAGTCTTCATCATGTCCGACCTGGGCGTCGAGGCGGCCATGGAGCTCACAGAACGGTTGCGCAACCGGGCCAGGCAGGAGAAGGTCACGACCTCCGAGGGGGCGAGGGAACTCCTGCGCCAGGAAATCCGCGCCATCTTTACACGGCCCAGGCACATTGTGGGTGTCACTCCGCCGGAAGTGGTGCTCATGATAGGCGTCAACGGTGCCGGCAAGACCACGACCATTGCCAAGCTGGCCTACAGGGATCGCATGCAGGGCAAGAAGGTCATGATTGCCGCGGCAGATACCTTCCGTGCGGCAGCCATTGATCAGCTCAGAGTCTGGGCCGAGAGGGTCGGGGCGATCTTCCATGCCAAGACCCCCGGATCCGATCCCGCTTCCGTGGCTTATGAGGCCATGGATCGGGCCATGAACGAGGGGGTGGATGTGCTCTATGTGGATACGGCCGGCCGTCTGCAGACCAAGGTGAACCTCATGGACGAGCTCTCCAAGATCCGCAACGTCATTGCCCGCAAGCATCCCGGCGCCCCGCACAGGACAGTGCTTGTGCTTGATGCGACCACAGGCCAGAACGCCCTCTCCCAGGCCAAGCTCTTCAAGGAGTCGGCCGGTGTGGATGAACTTATTCTCACCAAGCTGGACGGCACGGCCAAGGGCGGCGTGGCCATTGCCGTGGCCATGCAGCACAAGCTGCCCATAAGCTATGTGGGCCTGGGCGAAAAGGTGGAGGATCTGAGGCCCTTCAACGGCGACGACTATGCCGATGCCCTGCTGAAGAACTAGACTGCGTACACGGATTGCGGAGGCCCGGTCCCTCGGCCTCCGCAATCCGAAGCGTGCTGCTGCGATGCCCCCGGCCATGAAGCAGCGGCGCCCTGAACACGGAGTTCCGAAGAGCTAGGGATGAGGTCCTTGCGGCTTTCGGTGTCCTTCCCAAAAAATTTTGTAAAATTTTCTTGACAGACCATGGGGCATGGTCTATCAAAACCTTCGCCCCTGATTCAGGGGAATCCCTGTACGGCAGGGAAGGACGATGCAAATCGTCCTGCAGTACCGGCCTTTCCCAAAACAGGCCGGTTTGACAAGTGCAGGCGTTGCCAAATGCCGACTTGATCGAGCCGTACCAGCCCACCTACGGATCCCACACCGCCCGGTGTGCCCGGGGCTGTAAAGGTTTTTGGGGGGACACTTACCCCCGTTTGGTAACCCTGCGGGACCATCCTCACTGGTACGTTCTGTACCATCTGGGGCGTGGAGAACGCCGGGAGCGTCACGGAATCGTGGATAGCCAGGCGCGTTACTCACGCCCACCTCTCTTGCTTTCCCCTTCTCAAGACAATTTGCGTCACTGCGATGTGCTCCCGAAAAAGTTCGTTCCCTCTGGGTCAGGCCAGCTAGGGCCTCCTTTTGTACGGCCCGAGCCGCGAGGATCCCGCGTCTCCCCACTGACACGGGCGTTTTTTCATGGAGCAGGTATATAACAATGACGACAGTTAGCAGCGAATGCATTCGGATAAAGCTCAAGGCTTACGATTTTCGCATCCTGGACAAGGCTGTAGCGGAAATCGTGGACACTGCGCGGAACACCGGTGCCGGAGTGGCCGGGCCAATCCCCCTGCCTACACGATTCCACAAGTTTACGGTTCAGCGTTCTGTGCATGTGGACAAGAAGTCTCGTGAGCAGTTCGAAATGCGCGTTCATAAAAGGCTCATGGACATCCTTGAGCCCACGCAGCAAACCGTGGACGCCCTGGGCAAACTTTCCCTGCCCGCAGGCGTTGACGTAGAAATCAAGCTCTAGTGTGAGGCAATCATGGCTGAAAAAATCGGAATTTTGGGCCGCAAGCTTGGCATGACCCGCATCTTTGGTGATGACGGCGCTGCTGTGCCCGTGACGGTCATTCAGGCCGGGCCTTGCCCCATCACTCAGGTGAAGACCACTGAAACTGATGGCTACAATGCCCTTCAGATCGCATATGTTGATGCAAAGGAAAAGCACGTCAGCAAGGCCATGCAGGGCCATTTTGCCAAGGCTGGCACAGGTCTGTTCCGCACTCTGCGCGAAATCCGCCTGCAGGGCGCTCCCGAACAGCAGGCCGGTGACACGCTGACGGTTGAGCTTTTCTCCGTGGGCGAGGTTGTCAAGGTAACTGGCAAGAGCATTGGTAAGGGCTATCAGGGCCGCATGCGCCGCTGGAACTTCCGTGGCTGCAAAGACACCCACGGTGATGAAAAGGTCCATCGTAACAACGGTTCCATTGGCAATAACACCTTCCCCGGCCACGTTATCAAGGGCCGCAAGATGGCCGGTCACTGGGGCAACGAAACAGTGACCCAGCCCAGCGCTCTCATTGTGGCCGTGCGCCCCGAAGACAATGTGATTCTTGTCAAGGGTGCTGTGCCCGGACCCAAGAACGGCCTTGTGTTCGTTCGCAAGCAGTAACAGGTGGAAAACATGCCTACCATTACAGTATATAATCAGGAAAAACAGGAAGTCGGCACTGTGGAGCTGTCCGCCGAAGTCTTCGGCGTTGACGTCCGCCCCGAGATCCTGAACCTGGTCGTGCGTGCCCAGCAGGCTGCCAAGCGTGCCGGAACCCATATGGCCAAGACCCGTGCCTATGTGTCCGGCGGCGGCGTCAAGCCCTGGAAGCAGAAAGGTTCCGGTCGTGCCCGTGCGGGCTCCCGTCGTTCTCCTATCTGGCGCGGTGGTGCCGTTATCTTTGGACCCCAGCCCAGAGACTATTCCTTCAAGGTGAATGCCAAGGTGCGTTCCCTGGCCATGCGCATGGCCCTGTCCTCCCGCGCTGCCAGCGAAAGCCTGATGGTTGTGCGCGGCATCGAGCTGCCTGAAGCCAAGACCAAGCACTTTGCCAAGGTGGCCAAGGACCTTGGTCTGAACCAGGCCCTGCTCGTGGTGAGCTCCAAGAGCGAGACTCTCGACCGCAGCTCCCGCAACCTGCCCGGCATCACTCTGACTACTCCCGAGAACCTGAGCGTGTACGAAATCCTGAAGAACAAGCAGCTCGTTCTGCTTGAGGATGCCATTGCTCCTGTTCAGGCTCGCTTCGAGAAGAAGGGGAAGTAACATGGAACTCACTCAAGTCCTCATCAAGCCCCTTGTGTCTGAAAAGAACACCGCTCTGCGCGAAGTCGTGAATGAACGTGTGGTCTTTATGGTGCACCCCGATGCCAACAAGGCCGAAATCAGCCGCGCTGTTGAAACGGTCTTCGGCGTCAAAGTCGTCAAGGTCAACGTTGTGCGCGCCAAGGCCCGCGAATATCTGCGTCAGGGCCGTCGTCTGTGCCATGCAAGCGGCTACAAGAAAGCCTATGTGACCCTGGCCAAAGACCAAAAGATTGAATACTTCGAGGGAGCATAAGTCATGGCAGTTCGTAAGCTGAAACCGACTTCTGCAGGTCGTCGCTTCCAGACGGTCTCCGATTTCAAGGAAATCACCCGTTCGAAGCCCGAAAAGTCCCTGACTGTGGGTCTGACCAAGAAGTCCGGTCGCAATAACCATGGTCGCGTGACCAGCCGCCGTCGCGGTGGCGGTGTCAAGCGTCTGTACCGTATCATCGACTTCAAGCGTGAGAAGCGTGACATCGAAGCCACCGTTTCCCACATTGAATACGATCCCAACCGCACTGCCCGCATTGCTCTGCTGACCTATGCTGACGGCGAAAAGCGCTACATCATCGCCCCCGTCGGCCTGAAGCAGGGCGATAAGGTCCTGTCCGGCGACAAGGCCGACATCAAGCCCGGCAATGCCCTGGCCATGGGCCGCATCCCCGTGGGCACAGTGCTTCACAATATCGAACTCTACCCCGGCAAGGGCGGTCAGCTCTGCCGCGCAGCCGGCACCTATGCCCAGCTCGTGGCCAAGGAGAACAAGTACGCCCTGCTGCGCCTGCCTTCCGGCGAAGTGCGCAAGGTCCTTGCTACCTGCACAGCCACCGTTGGTCAGGTGGGCAACATCTCCCACGAGAATGTTTCCCTGGGCAAGGCCGGTCGCAACCGCTGGCTGAACCGTCGCCCCAAGGTGCGCGGTGTCGCCATGAACCCCATCGACCATCCTCTGGGCGGTGGTGAAGGCAGAAGCTCCGGTGGCCGCCATCCCGTGTCCCCCTGGGGTATGCCTGCCAAGGGCTTCAAGACCCGTGACCGCAACAAGCCCTCTGGACGCCTCATTGTCAAGGCTCGCGGCAAGAAGTAGGAGTGAGACATGCCTAGATCTCTGAAAAAAGGACCGTTTGTTGACGGTCACCTGGTTAAAAAGGTCGAGGCTGCTCAGGCGAACAATGATCGCCGCGTAGTCAAGACCTGGTCCCGTCGCTCCATGATTCTGCCCGAAATGGTGGGCATGACCTTTGCCGTGCATAATGGCAAGAAGTTCGTGCCCGTGTTCGTGACAGAAAACATGGTTGGACATAAGCTCGGCGAATTTTCTCCCACCAGGACTTTCCACGGCCATACTGCCGAGAAGAAAGCCTCGTCTCGCTAGGTCTAAGGAGAAGAAGTAATGGAAGCGAAAGCTATCGCCAAATTCCAGCGCGTCTCTCCCCGTAAAACCCGCCTGGTGGCCCGCAACGTTATCGGGCTGGGAATAGAAGACGCCATGAACCTGCTGCAGTTTACGCCCAACAAGCCGGCAGGGATTCTGTACAAAGTGGTGAAGAGCGCTGTCGCCAATGCCAGCAGCATTGCTGTCAACGTGGAGGCCATGTTCGTGAAGGAAATTCGCGTGGACGACGGCCCCGTGTGGAAGCGCTTCATGCCGCGCGCCCAGGGTCGTGCCACTCGCGTCCGCAAGCGTACAAGTCATATCACCGTCATTCTCGCCGAGGAGCAGGAATAGCATGGGTCAGAAAGTTCATCCGTATGGCATCCGTGTGGGCTATAACAAGAACTGGCTCTCTCGCTGGTTCTCCACAAAGGAGTATCCTGCCTTCGTTCTGGAAGACAGCAAGATCCGCAAGTTTGTGAAAAAGCACAGCACGACGGATGCCGGCATCGCCCGTATTGAAATTGAAAGAGCTGGCGGCAAGGTGCGCCTCATCATTTCCACCTCCCGTCCCGGTGTGGTCATCGGCCGCAAGGGCGTGGAAATCGAAAAGCTGCGTGCCGACCTGCGCAAGGAATTCGGTCGCGAGTTCTCCATCGAGGTCAGCGAAATCCGCCGTCCCGAAGTGGAAGCCCAGCTTGTGGCCGAAAGCATTGCCCAGCAGCTTGAGCGCCGCGTGGCCTTCCGCCGCGCCATGAAGCAGACCGTGACCCGCGCCCGCAAGTTCGGCGGCGAAGGCATCAAGGTGTCCTGCGCCGGCCGTCTCGCCGGAGCCGAAATTGCCCGCAGCGAATGGTATCGTGACGGCCGCGTGCCGCTGCAGACCCTGCGTGCGGACATAGACTACGGTTTCGCGGAAGCCAGGACGACCTACGGCATCATTGGTGTCAAGGTCTGGATCTACAAGGGAGAAATCCTCGACAGAGAGGGAGAACAGAATGTTAGCGCCCAAAAAGGTTAAGTACCGCAAATGGCAAAAAGGCCGCCTGCGTGGCCTGGCTTACCGTGGTTCCTCCCTTGCTTTCGGCGATATCGGTCTGAAGACCACCCAGCACGGTCAGCTCTCCAGCCAGCAGATCGAAGCTGCCCGTATCGCCATGATGCGTCACATCCGTCGTGGCGGCAAGGTTTGGATCCGTATCTTCCCTGACCGTCCTGTCACAGCGAAGCCTCTGGAAACCCGTCAGGGTTCCGGTAAGGGTGCTCCTGTGGGCTGGTGCGCGCCGGTCAAGCCCGGCCGCATCCTGTACGAAGTGAAGGGCGTTCCGCTGGATCTCGCCCGCAGGGCTCTGACGCTCGCAGCCCACAAGCTGCCCGTTAAGACCATCATCGTGACCAGGGAGGGATTCTAAGATGGCTGACAGGAAAAAGGCCAACAACCGCGAAACTGCGGCTGAGCTGCGCAACCTGACCGTCCAGGAACTCACCGAAAAACTGTCCGAGCAGCGTACTGAACTTCTGCACGCCCGCTTCAAGGTTGCCACTGCCCAGCTGGCACAGGTGAGCGAACTGAAGGCTATGCGCAAGCAGGTGGCGCGTATCAGCACCATCCTCAAGGAAAAGGCAAGAGAGGATATCCATGCAGGCTCTTGATCATGTAAAGGGCAGGACCCTGACCGGCATTGTCATCAGCGACAAGAACGACAAGACCATCGTTGTCCGTGTCGAAACCCTGGTCAAACATCCCCTGCTCAAGAAATATATCCGGCGCCGCAAGAAGTTCACTGCGCATGATCCGCTGAACGAGTGTGGCATCGGCGATAAAGTCAAAATCGTGGAATACAGAAGGCTTTCGCACAACAAGCGCTGGCATCTGGTCTCCATCATCGAAAAGGCTGTATAGGGTGAGCCAATGATCCAGGTAGAATCCACACTTCAGGTAGCCGACAACTCGGGTGCCAAAAAGGTCGCCTGCATCAAGGTACTCGGCGGTTCCCACCGCCGCTATGCCACCGTTGGCGACATCATCATGGTTTCCGTCAAGGAAGCCATTCCCCATAGTAAGGTGAAGAAAGGCGACGTGATGCGCGCGGTCATCGTGCGCACAGCCAAGGAACTGCGCCGTCCCGACGGCAGCTACATCAAGTTCGATGGCAACGCTGCCGTGCTGCTCGGCAACAACGGCGAGCCCGTGGGTACCCGTATCTTCGGACCCGTGGCCCGTGAACTGCGTGCAGCCAACTTCATGAAGATCATCTCTCTTGCCCCTGAAGTGCTGTAAGGAGTCAATCAATGACGAATTTTCGTATTCATAAGGGCGACAAGGTCATGATCATCACGGGCAAGGACGCCGGCAAGATCGGCAAGGTCCTCAAGATCATGCGCAAGCACAACAAGGTGCTGGTGGAAAATGCCAACATCGCCAAGCGCAGCGTGCGTCCCAACCCCTACACCCAAACCTCCGGCGGTATTGTCGACAAGGCAATGCCCGTGCACATTTCCAACGTCATGGTTGTCTGCTCCGCCTGCGCCGAACCCACCCGTATCGGCTACCGCTACGTCGAAGAGGCGGAAGGCAAGCTGAAGAAGGTGCGCTTCTGCAAGAAGTGCAATGAAGTAATGGAATAAGGTGTTGCTATGACCCGCCTTGAAAAAATATACAAGGAAAAGGTGGTTCCGGCCCTGCAGAAGGAGTTCAATTACAAGTCTCCCATGCAGATGCCCGGGATTACCAAAGTTTCCCTCAATATCGGCCTTGGCGCTGCCACCCAGAACAACAAGCTCATGGAAGAGGCAGTGGCCGAACTGACCGCCATCGCCGGGCAGAAGGCCGTGGTGACCCGTGCACGCAAGTCCATCGCAAACTTCAAGTTGCGCGAAGGCATGCCCATCGGCGTGCGTGTGACCCTGAGAAAGGACCTCATGTGGGACTTCCTCGACAAGTTAATGAACTTTGCGCTTCCCCGTGTGCGTGACTTCCGTGGCATTGTCGATCGCGGTTTTGACGGGCGCGGCAATTTTACCCTGGGTATCAAGGAACACACCATCTTCCCCGAAATGGAAGCTGACCGTGTCGAGAACCCCAAGGGCATGAACATAACCATCGTGACGACGGCCAAGACCGACCGCGAAAGCAAGATGCTTCTTGACCAGCTCGGCATGCCGTTCCGCAAGTAAGAGGTTTTTCATGGCTCGTCTCGCTCTCAAGATCAAGGCTACCCGCAAGCCCAAGTTCAGCACCCGTGAATACAACCGCTGCCCCATCTGCGGTCGTCCCCGTGCTTTTCTGCGCAAGTTCGGCCTGTGCCGTATCTGCTTCAGGAACATGGCTCTGCGCGGAGAGCTGCCCGGTGTCCGCAAGTCCAGCTGGTAAAGCGAAGTTCTTGCGAAAGACACATATTTTCTGACTTGTCGTCGTAAGCCCTGCGGCATTTTCACCTGCCATGGGGATTGCGGCGGCAACGTCATTGTGATAGAGGTTGCTGATTGACCTCGTTTGCAGGTGTGGGTGCATTGTGTGCCCACTCTCTTTTATTGGTTTTCAGGAGTTTTTCATGGTCACAGATCCTATTGCGGACATGCTTGCGCGTATCCGCAACGCACATTTGGCCCTCCATAAGGAAGTGAATGTGCCGCGCTCGAAGATGAAAGCGTCGCTGGCCAACATCCTCAAGCAGGAAGGATACGTCGAAGACGTGTCCATAGACGATGGCGGCATCAAGATCACCCTCAAGTATCGCAACGGCAAACCTGCCATCACTGGTCTGCGTCGTGTCTCCACCCCCGGACGTCGTGTCTACGTGGGTGCCGGTGAGATCCCCCGCGTGCAGAATGGCCTCGGTATTTGCATCCTTACTACCTCCTCCGGTGTCATGGACGGTGACAGCGCCCGCGAAAAGAGAGTAGGTGGCGAACTTCTGTGTGAAATCTGGTAGGTGGTGCTGTCATGTCTCGAATCGGAAAAATGCCCGTTACAGTGCCTGCCGGTGTGGAAGTGACCATCGGCGAGCACACCATTGATGTGAAGGGCCCCAAGGGACAGGTGTCCACGCCTGTCTGCCCCCTTCTCGACTACGAAATGAAGGACGGCCACATTCATCTGACACGCAAGGATGACACTCGCGAATCCAATGCTCAGCATGGCCTGCGCCGCACCCTGCTCAACAACTGCATTCTCGGTGTGACCCAGGGCTTCACCAAGTCTCTCGAAGTCATTGGCGTGGGCTATCGTGTCAATGTGAAGGGTCCCATTATCGAATTGCAGGTTGGCTTCTCCCATCCCGTTCTTGTTGACGTGCCCGACGGCATCACTGCCTCCGTTGAAGGCAATGTGCTCAAGCTTTTCGGTGCTGACAAGGAAAAGGTCGGTGAATTTGCCGCCCAGATCCGCCGCATCCGCAAGCCTGAACCTTACAAGGGCAAGGGCATCAAGTACACAACCGAGATTGTCCGCCGCAAGGTTGGCAAGTCCGGCGGCAAGAAGTAGAGGTGGAAGAAATGGCTATTAGCAAGAATCAAGCGCGCCTCAGCCGCAAAATCCGCATTCGCCGCAAGGTCAACGGGACTGCCGAACGTCCCCGTCTGGTTGTGTTCCGCAGCAATGAGCACATCTACGCCCAGGTCGTCAATGACGAAAGCGGCGTGACGCTTGTGAGTGCTTCCACTCTCTCCATGTCCCGCTCTCAGGCCGGTGTCCATGGCAACGTGGAAGGCGCCACCACAGTGGGACGTGAAATTGCCCGCCTGGCCAAGGAAAAGGATATTACCCGCGTGGTGTTTGACCGTAACGGCTACCTGTATCACGGACGCATCAAGGCCGTTGCCGACGGTGCCCGCGAAGGCGGACTGGAGTTCTAATATGCGTGAGAAAGTAGAAGCTCCCGTGAACGAACTGGGAGAAATCGAGAAGGTTGTGGCGCTCAACCGTGTGGCCAAGGTCGTCAAGGGTGGCCGCCGTTTCAGCTTCTCCGCCCTTGTGGTGGTCGGCGACGGCAACGGTCATGTGGGCTTTGGTCTTGGCAAGGCTCAGGAAGTTCCCGAAGCCCTGCGCAAGGCCACTGAACGTGCCCGCAAGAACCGTGTTTTCATCCCCCTGGTGGACGGCACCCTGCCTTACGAAGTGACCGGCATCTTCGGCGCCGGCCGCGTGCTGCTCAAGCCTGCTTCCGAAGGTACCGGCATCATCGCCGGCGGCGCTGTCCGTGCCATCATGGAAGCCGTGGGTGTGCGCGACGTCCTTTCCAAGGCCATTGGCACCAACAACCCCCACAATGTTCTTCGTGCCACTCTGCAGGGCCTCATGTCCCTGCGCAGTGCCGAAGAGGTCTCCGCTCTGCGCGGCAAACAGCTTGAAGCTCCGAGGAAGTAAGTTATGGCTGAACAGATCACCATCATGCTTGTCCGCTCCCGTGCCGGATGCACTCCCGCACAGAGGAAGTGCCTGGACGCCCTCGGCCTCAGACGTCGTGAAGTGCGCAGGACCATCACCGACAGTCCTGCCGTGCGCGGCATCATCAACAAAGTTCCGCACCTTGTGGCCATTGTGAAGTAGCAGGGCCGCATTAAGGAGACATCCATGCATTTGCATACACTTTACCCCTTCCAGGAAGAGCGCAAGACCCGCCGTCGCGTGGGCCGCGGCGCCGCTTCCGGCCTTGGCTGCACTGCAGGCAAGGGTCACAAGGGTCAGAATGCCCGTGCCGGCGGCGGTGTCCGTCCCGGTTTCGAGGGCGGCCAGATGCCCCTGCAGCGTCGTCTGCCCAAGCACGGCTTCAAGAACTATCCTTTCAAAGTTACCTATTCCGTTATCAATCTCGGTGACCTGCTGGCCCACTTCCCCGGTGCGGAAAGCATCACCCTGGAGCAGATTTACGAACGTGGTCTGGCCAAGGCCGGCACACCTGTGAAGATCCTCTCCGACGGTGACGTGACCGCTCCCGTGAGCATCGAAGCCCACAAGTTCTCTGCTGCTGCAGCAGAAAAGATTGCCAAGGCTGGCGGAAAGGCCTCTGCCTTGGAGCAGGGAGCAGCCGAGTAAACTGACGCTTAACGACTCGCAGCTTCCCGCTGTCTCGAAAAAGGGGAAACTGCGGGTCTTCTCCTGTTTCTCAGCTGTGCGCCTTTGTTTGGAAAACATTCTTTCCGAGCAAAGGCGCTTGTTTAGCACCCTGCATCTATACGTCGGGTCAAGCAGAAGGGTTTTTCATGGCTCAACCTAAAGATCTTACCCCAGGGCAAGCCAGCCTGGCCAAACGCCTTGGCTGGACGCTCTTCTTACTCTGTTGTTACCGCGTGGGCGTACACGTTCCCATTCCAGGCGTAGACGCTCAGGCCATTGCCTCCTTTTTCGAGCAGATGAGCGGGACAATCTTTGCCCTGTTCGACATCTTCTCCGGCGGTGGTCTCTCCAACGTCTCCATCTTTGCGCTTGGCGTGATGCCCTACATCTCGGCGTCCATCATCATGCAGCTTCTGCAGGTGGTCAGTCCGACAATCAAGCGCCTCTACAAGGAAGAAGGGCAGGCGGGCCGACGCAAGATAACCCAGTACACTCGCTACCTGACCGTGGTCATCACCCTGATTCAGGGCCTTGGCATTGCCGTGGGACTTGAACGCATGACCAGTCCGGCCGGACTGCCGGTTGTCCTGCATCCCGGCATGAACTTCCTCATAGTGACCATGCTCACCTTCTGCGCAGGTTCCATCCTGATCATGTGGATAGGTGAACAGATCACGGACAAGGGCATAGGCAACGGCATTTCCCTCATCATCTTCTGCGGCATTGTCGTGGGCATTCCCCGCGGCATCATCCAGTCCGTGGAACTGATCAGGACCGGTGACATCTCCCTGTTCCTGGCCATCTGCATTCTTCTGCTCATGGCCGCAGTGGTGGTTTTCATCGTTTTTGTGGAACGGGCCCAGCGCCGCATTCCCATTTCCTATGCCAAGCGCCAGGTTGGCAAGAAGATCTTTGGTGGCCAGAATACCCATCTGCCCCTGCGTCTGAACACAGCCGGCGTCATTCCGCCCATCTTCGCCTCCTCCCTGCTGCTCTTCCCGGCCACCATCGGCCAGTTCAGCCAGAACGAGTATGTGCGTCAGGTGACGGATTTCTTCGCCCCCATGGGCCTTGTCTACAATATCTTCTACGTAGCACTCATCTTTTTCTTCTGTTATTTCTACACCGCCATTATTTTTGATCCCAAGGACATGGCCGAGAATCTGAAAAAGAACGGCGGCTTTATCCCTGGCATCCGTCCCGGTGAGAACACCCAGAACTACATTGATACCGTTCTCTCCCGTCTCACCCTTTCTGGCGGCATCTATATTGCCGGTGTGTCCCTGCTGCCCATGCTGCTCATTGCCCAGTTCAACGTGCCCTTCTACTTTGGCGGCACGAGCCTGCTCATTCTCGTGGGCGTGGCAATGGACTTCATGAACCAGATTGAGTCTCATCTCATCAACAGCCAGTATGCAGGACTTATGGAAAAGGCTCGCAAGACCGGCCGTCTTGCCCGCTAAGGACAGAAACTCATGAAGAAATACCAGGGCGTTTTCATCAAAAATGCACGGGAACTCGCCAATCTGCGCGAGGCAAATCGTCTTACAGCCAATATTCTTGATGCCATTGGCGACGAAATTCGACCTGGCATTTCTACAATGCATCTCGAGAACATCGCCCGACGCATGTGCGAAGAGTATCACGTGCGTCCGGCCTTTCTCGGGTATTCGGGCTTTCCCTATGCCATCTGCTGCTCGGTAAACGAAGTTGTCGTGCACGGCTTTCCCTCTTCCTCCAGAATTCTGCAGAAGGGGGACATTGTCAGCGTTGACTTCGGAGTCGAGTACAATGGCATGGTGGGGGACTCTGCCAGGACCTATCCTGTCGGAGAGATCTCCGAGGTTGCAGACCGGCTTCTCTACATTACCGAAGCCGCTCTGTACGTCGGGATCAATGAAGCACTGCCCGGCAAGGACGTGCATAGCATAGGGACAGCCATTCAGCGCTTTGTGGAAGCCCGGGGCTTCGGCGTCGTCCGTCGCTTCGTAGGCCACGGTGTTGGGGCAAACATGCACGAAAAGCCCGAGGTGCCCAACTTTGATCCCGGTGTCCGGGGAGTGACCCTGCAGCACGGCATGGCCATTGCCATAGAGCCCATGGTCACGGAAGGCAGTTACGATGTGGAAATCCTTTCGGACAAGTGGACCACTGTGACAAAGGATCGCAGGCTGGCCGCCCACTTCGAGCACAGCATCGCGATTACCCCCCACGGCCCGCAGATTCTGAGCGTAGGTGACAGAGGCATTGTTCGTTACAAAGTGCAGTACCCTGCGAACAAGGAAAGTTTTTAGGGAGAACCCTATACCAGCCTGTCACCTGGTATTTGACAGAACTATGAAAAAAGGGTAGCAAACTTGGCTCACACTCTCCGAGCGGGGTGAGATTCTTTGCCTGTGCCAAATCTTTGGCAGGGCAGGGGTGCAGCTTGTCCATGACAGGCTGATATCCGCATTTCTCCCCTCGACGGGCATGTGTGCTTTTCCCGGCAGTCCTGTGACCTCAAGGCCCAGACCGTCCGGGAACGGCTGGAGTCGCTCTATTTTTCCTATGATAGGGAGCTAAATACAATGAAAGTCAGACCTTCCGTCAAGAAAATATGCCCCAAGTGCAAGGTGATCCGGCGCAAGGGTGTTCTTCGGGTCATCTGCGAAAACCCCAAACATAAGCAGCGTCAGGGATAGGCAGGAGGACAGACAGTGGCAAGAATTGCAGGCGTTGAGCTTCCCCGCGGCAAGCGCGTGGATATCGCTCTGACGTATATTTATGGAATCGGCCGGACAACTGCCCTCCAGATCTGTGATACCGTGGGTATCAACTGGGAGCGCAACATTGACGATCTGTCCGCAGACGAAGTGAACGAGATCCGCAAGGAACTCGAAAGCAACCACAAGGTGGAAGGCGACCTGCGCCGCGAAGTGAGCAGCAGCATCAAGCGTCTCATGGACATCGGCTGCTACCGCGGTCTGCGTCATCGTCGTGGTCTGCCCGTGCATGGACAGCGTACCCATACCAACGCCCGTACCCGCAAGGGGCCCCGTCGCGGCCTGGTTGGCAAGAAAAAGTAATCGCGAACCTGCTGTCCACAGGCTTTGCCCAGACAGTGTCTGGAGCAGAACAGCTCTGTGCAGCGCCGCTTTGCAGAAATTTCTATTGGAGAAAAGATGGCCAGAGCATCCAAGGTCACTCGCAAGAAGGAGCGCAAGAATATCGCTGTGGGCATTGTCCACATTGATGCTACCTTCAACAATACCATCGTTACCTTTACGGACACCCACGGCAACACCGTGAGCTGGGCCTCTGCCGGTCAGTCCGGTTTCAAGGGCTCCCGCAAGTCCACCCCCTTTGCCGCCCAGGTTGCGGCTGAAACGGCAGCCCGCAAGGCGCAGGAAAACGGCATGCGCACCGTGGGCATCTATGTCAAGGGACCGGGTTCCGGTCGTGAACAGGCCATGCGCGCCGTTGCCAACACCGGCATGCGTGTTGCCTTCATCCGTGACATTACTCCCATTCCCCACAACGGTTGCCGTCCGCCCAAGCGTCGCCGCGTGTAGGGCGTCTAGAAGGAATAAGATTCATGGCAAGATATACTGAAGCCAAGTGTCGTATCTGCCGCCGCGAAGGAGCCAAACTCTTCCTCAAGGGCGATCGCTGCTTCACTCCCAAGTGCGCTATGGACAAGGCCCAGCGTGCCGTTGCTCCCGGTCAGCATGGCCGCGCTCGCAAGAAGGTGAGTGAATACGCACTGCAGATGCGTGAGAAGCAGAAGACACGTCGTACCTACGGCCTGCTCGAACGTCAGTTCCACACCTATTTCACCAAGGCCGACAGGCAGAAGGGCGTTACCGGTACCAACCTGCTCGTCATGCTCGAAAGCCGTCTCGACAACGTCGTGTACCGTCTCGGCTTTGCCAACTCCCGCAACCAGGCCCGCCAGTTTGTGCGTCACGGCCTCTTCACCCTCAATGGCCACAAGGTGAACATCCCCTCCCTGCTGGTCAAGGTGGGCGATATCATTGAGATTCCCGAAAAGCGCCGCAAGATCAAGGCCTTTGCCGATGCAGCCGAGACTGTGGGCCGTCGTGGCACCCCGACCTGGCTGGAAGCCGACTACGCTGCTTTCAAGGGTACGGTCAAGGCCATGCCGCAGCGTGACGACATCCGCATGGACGTCAACGAACAGCTGATCGTCGAACTCTACAGCAAGTAGTCCCGGAGGAAGCATGCTTATCAAACAGGGCGATCGTCTCATCAATGCGCGGAACTGGTCGGAGCTTGTCAAGCCCGGAAAGCTTGTCCGCGACGACGAAGAGTCGGACGGTATGCATGGACGTTTTATCTGCGAACCACTGGAGCGCGGATTCGGAACGACCATTGGTAACGCCCTGCGGCGTGTCCTGCTCTCCTCGCTCCAAGGCGCGGCCTTTGTCTCCGTCAAGATTACCGGAGTTCAGCACGAATTTACCACCATCCATGGCGTGCTTGAGGACGTCACCGACGTCATTCTCAATTTGAAACAGGTCCGCATGGCCATGGATACGGACGCTCCGCAGAGGCTCACCCTGCACGCCGAGAAAAAAGGCGATGTGACCGCTGCCATGATCCAGGCCAACCAGCACGTGCTCATCCTCAACCCCGAGCAGCATATTGCCACTCTGACCGAGGATGTCGAACTGGACATGGAACTCGAAGTGCGCATGGGTAAGGGCTATGTTCCCCACGAAATGCACGAAGGGCTCGACGATGAAATCGGTCTGATCGCCCTTGACTCAAGTTTCTCGCCCATCCGGCGGGTGAGTTACACCATTGAGCAGGCTCGCGTGGGACAGATGACGAACTACGACCGCCTCATCCTTGAGGTCTGGACTGATGGTTCCGTCAAGCCCGAGGACGCTATTGCGTATGCCGCCAAGATCATAAAGGACCAAATTACTGTTTTCATCAATTTCGATGAACGTGCCGGAGGCGAATTCGGCTCCGGTGCTTCCGGCGTAGCCGACATGAACGAGAATCTCTTCATGTCCATTGATGAACTTGAGCTTTCCGTCCGTGCCACCAACTGCCTGCGTTCGGCCAATATCTCCACTGTGGGCGAACTTGTGCAGCGTACGGAAAACGACATGCTCAAGACCAAGAACTTCGGTCGTAAGTCTCTGGACGAAATCAAGAATCACCTGCTCAGCATGGGCCTTGATTTCGGTCTGAAGATCGACAATTACGACAAAAAATACCAAGAATGGAAGAAACAGAAGGAACAGCAAAATGAGGCATAGCAATTCCGGCCGGAAACTTTCGCGGACGCCCTCGCACCGCAAAGCCCTGATGCGCAATCTTGCCAAGGCGCTCATCACACATGGCAGAATCACGACGACTGAAATGAAGGCCAAGGAATTGCGCCGTGTGGTGGAACCCCTGGTGACTCTGGCCAAGGCCAACACCGTCGCTGCTCGCCGCAGTGCCTATCGCGTGCTCAACGATCTCAAGCTGGTCAAGCGTCTCTTTGATGTCATCGGCCCCGCCTACGCAGGTGTGGCTGGCGGCTACACAAGAGTTCTGAAGCTGGCCATGCCCCGCAAGGGCGACAATGCCCCCATGGCTGTCATCGAATTCGTGAAGAAGGAAGCTGCAGCAGCTGCCAGCGTTGCACCTGCTGCTCCTGTTGTCGAAGCAAAGCCTGCTGAAGCTCCTGTTAGTGAAGAGCCTGCAGCTGAACAGCCCAAGGCCTAGTTTTTTCGCAAGATTTTTACAAGTCTCTGAAGGGAGGGATTCTCTGAATCCTTCCCTTTTTCATATTGTGCACTATCTTTTGTTGACAGGCATGCCTGTTCAGAGCCGCTCAACCGCAAGACACGATGCATGGTTCGCCCTTGCTCGTCCCGGATCTGCACACAGCCTCGGGCTGAGTGTCTGCCTGGCTCGAAAAGTGTGTCGGAAAGAAGACGCTGCGGTTGGCTACCTGCTGTTTCTCTTGCCCAAAAGCCTGAATAAGTGTATTCTCTTGAGCCTTGCGAAAGTGGCGGAATTGGTAGACGCACTGGACTTAGAATCCAGCGCCTTCGTGCGTGGGGGTTCAACTCCCCCCTTTCGCACCAAATGAACTGAAGGAGATCCCCTGTGAAATACACCAAGGAAGAGCTTTCCACTACAAAGCTCAAGATTGCTGTCAGTGTTGAAGCCGAAGAAATCAATGCTGCCATCTCTGCTGCCGTAAAAATGCAGCAGCAAGGCATTACCCTTGCCGGTTTCCGCAAGGGGCACGTGCCGGAAAGTCTGATTGAAAAGCGTTTCAAGGGTCAGATCTACGCTGACGCCGCAAGGGATCTTGTCAATGTCCATTTGAATCAGATTCTTGCCGAACTTGATGTCATTCCCTGCACCGGCATCAACGTGGACCCCACTCCCCTGCCCATCGAGCGCGACAAGGGTGCCGAGTACACGGCCGAGTTTGAACACATGCCCGTGTTCGATCTGCCCGACTACGAAGGCATGGAAATCAATCAGACCCGTGCCACTGAAGTGAGCGACAAGCAGATGGAGGCCTTCCTGACCCGCATGTCCATGGAAGGCGCCCACCTTGTGCCCGTGGACAGCGATGGTCCTGCCGAGGATGGTCAGTATGTCAACATCGACCTCACGGTCACCGTGGACGGCAAGGTCGAATCCGATGCCCACGGCATGGACTACGAAGTGGGTCAGGCCGGCACCATGCCCGAGCTCGATGCCTTCATCAAGACCCTCAAGGTGAATCAGGAAGGCGAGACCGAGATCACCTTCCCCGAGGACTTCTTCCAGGCTTCCCTGCAGGGCAAGACTGCCACCATCAAGGTCCATGTCTATGCCATCAAGAAGCTCTCCAGGAAGAGCATCGAAGATCTGGTGAACCAGTTCAAGCTCAAGGACGAGGCCGAGCTGCGCGCACGCGCCGCCGAGGTAATCTTGAGCCAGGTGAACAAGCTCTATCGTGACGAGGCCCAGACAGCCCTTCTGCAGACACTGCTCGACAAGGTCGACTTTGAACTGCCTCAGGTGCTCGTGGACAACGAACTCAATGTCTTCGTGGAGCGCGAGCAGGGCAAGGCCATGCGTGTGGGCAAGGCCCTGTCTGCCGAACAGATTGCCGAAGTCCGCGAAAAGAATCTCGAGACAGCCCGCAAGAATGTGAAGACCTACATCCTGCTGCTGGCCGTGTCCAAGAAGGAAGGCCTTGAGGTCACCGAACGCGAACTGCAGACCCAGATTGGCTTCATCGCCCAGCAGATGCGCGATGTGAACAACAAGCCCGTCAATCCCCAGGATCTGTACAAGCTCTATGCGGAAAACGGTACCCTGTACACCATCCGCGACGAAATTCTCATCAATAAGGCCATGCAGGCTGTCTATGCCAAGGCCAAGGTGACCATGGTTGCCCCCAAGAGCGAGGCTGAAGCGGCCGCCGAGGCTCCTGCCGAAGAAGCCAAGCCTGCAGAGTAGTCGTTTCCAGCGTTTGATGCGAAGATACATTCTGTATCTTCTCTTGAGAGGAGGGCAGGAAGATACGGCAAGTCACTTGCCTGCTTCCTACCCTCTCCTTGTTCCATGTGGCGTAAATTCTTTCGACGATACTTCTCCCGACGATACATCGTTCTTCACGAGGAGCGTACCTCATGCCATATACCGTACCCATTGTCATTGAAAACACAGGGCGCGTCGAGCGCTCCTATGACATTTATTCCAGACTGCTCAAGGATCGCATTGTTCTTCTGGGCACTGAAATAGACGATACCGTTGCCTCGCTCATCTGCGCGCAGCTGCTCTTCCTGGAAAGCCAGGATCCGGAGAAGGAGATCAATCTCTACATCAATTCTCCCGGAGGCTCCGTGTCCGCTGGTCTCGCCATCTACGATACCATGCGCTACATCTCCGCCCCCGTGGCCACCCTCTGCATGGGCACAGCCGCCAGCATGGGTGCCTTCCTTCTGGCCGCAGGCACAAAGGGCATGCGCTATGCCCTGCCGCACAGTACAATCATGATTCACCAGCCCTTGGGCGGCTTCCGCGGCCAGGCCAGTGACATCGAGATCCATGCCAGGGAAATCAAGCGCATCAAGACCATGATGAATACCATCCTGTCCGAGAACACGGGCCGCAGTGTGGAAGAAGTCACCGCAGCCTGCGAGCGCGACAACTTCCTGACTCCTGAGGAAGCCCTTGAATTTGGTCTCATTGACAAGGTTCTGACTTCCCGCAAGGAGATGGGGACAAACAATGGCTAACAGAAATGATGTGGAAGACGGCGTGAGATGCTCCTTCTGCGGGCGCAGCCAGTATCAGGCGAACAATCTCATCCAGGAAAACGGCGTTGCCATCTGCGACAGATGCGTCCGTTCCTGCTACGCTCTGCTCGCAAAGTACGAGACCTCCCAGGCCGAGCCCGCCCAGGGGGGCGTGAGCAAGTGCGAAAAGCCTCTGCTCACTCCGCAGGAGATCAAGGCCCGCCTCGACGATTATGTCATAGGCCAGGAAGAGGCCAAGAAAATCCTGGCCGTGGCCGTGCACAACCACTACAAGCGCATTGCCTATGCAAGCTCTGCCGGCAGCGATGACGTGGAGATTGAAAAGAGCAATATCATGCTGGTCGGGCCTTCCGGCAGCGGCAAGACTCTGCTGGCCAAGACTCTTGCCAGGGTGCTCAATGTGCCCTTTGCCATTGCCGACGCAACCACGCTGACCGAAGCAGGCTATGTTGGCGAGGACGTGGAAAATGTGCTTGTCCAGCTGCTTCAGAACGCGAACTACGACATCGAGGCAGCCAGCCGGGGCATTATCTACATCGACGAAATCGACAAGATTTCCCGCAAGAGCGAAAGTGCCTCCATCACCCGCGACGTGTCCGGCGAGGGTGTGCAGCAGGCCCTGCTCAAGATTGTGGAAGGGACCCTGGCCAACATTCCTCCCAAGGGCGGCCGCAAGCATCCCCAGCAGGAATTTCTGCGCCTTGATACGACCAACATTCTCTTTATTGTGGGCGGCGCTTTCATAGGCCTCGACAAGATCGTGGAAAGCCGCATGAGCGGTTCGGTCATGGGCTTTGGCGCCAAGGTACGCACGGCCAAGGAAATGCCCCTCTCCGAACTCCTGGAGAAGATTCAGCCCCAGGACCTGGTCAAGTTCGGCCTTATCCCCGAATTTGTAGGCCGCATCCCCGTGATCACCCATGTAGACGATCTTGACGAGGAAAGCCTCATCCGCGTGCTCACCGAGCCCAAGAATGCCTTGGTCAAGCAGTACCAAAAGCTCTTCGATCTGGAACAGGTGCGGCTGGAATTTACGCCCGAGGCCCTGCGTGCCGTTGCCAGACAGGCTCTCGAGCGCAAGACCGGCGCCCGCGGACTGCGCAATGTCATTGAGCACACTATGCTCGATATCATGTACCGTCTGCCCTCCATGTCCGATGTGACCCAGTGCATCATCACCGATGCCGTCATCGAGAAGGGCGAGGAACCCAAGCTTGTGCGTGGGGAAAAGGCCTAGAGAGCTTTACCTTTTAAAGTTATACATCAGTATCGGAGTTGATGGCGATTTCAAGGCGTTCAGCTACGCCCCATGTAAGCTTGGACATAAAACCGCTCTAGGCTCTTTTCTCTTTTCGCGACAAGCCCCACAACAAGTCCTGGAAGAGAACGGAACACAACAAAAAAACTCCCGCCTTGTCACAAAGCGGGAGTTTTTTGTTGTGTTTTGAGTGTGCACGGAAAGGGGGCGCTGCAGGGCAAAAGCCCCTGAGTCTTCCGAAGTTTCGGAATACTGGCTAGTCCCGAAGGTAGATGCGCACGGAAGTGGGCTTGGGCGGCAGGATGCTCATGCCATCCGGTATGCGGTAGTGCAGGGGCACATCCACCTTTTCTCCGGGCTTCATATCCATGGGTGGCAGGACACTCAGGTGGAGTCCGTTCAGGTAGGAAGCGCTTTTTGCCAGGGCCTCGGGCACTTCCACGGAGAGCTTCACCTCGCCTGGCTCAATGGCATACCTGCCGGGCTTTTCCGAGGATATACCTATGTGGTAGCGCCGCTCGGTCACCGTGCGGCGGCTTGTGATGGTATAGGAGACGCGCACGTTCTTGGGGGTGACGGTCACAAGGCCAGGCGAATCCAGGGGCAGGGTCTGGCTCACAGTCGTTCCCGCAGCCTTGGGGTCAAGGACTATGGGCAGCCGCAGGCTGGTGATTTCGGAAATGACGCTCTCCGGTCCCCACAAGGTGACGGAAGAAGGCTCGACGCTCACCTTTTCCACCGTGAGGGCACCACTGCGCAGCGGCGAGGTGATCACGGGCTGTACGGGCACGGCACGCTCCACAATGACGTCCGCCTTGACCACAATGCGCGGCGGCTGCACGTCAAGCAGTTCAAAAGCCCGGTAATAGCCTGCCAGGCGCTCCGTGGTCAGGGGCACGATGGTGACGCCCTTCTTGATGAGAGAGAGGTCTATCTGCTGGTTGAGGTGCTGGGTATTGAGCGAGCGCAGCAGGGTTTCCGGACCGCGCATGCGTACGGTGATCTTGTTGATGAGACCGTCCGTGACAATGAGATTCTTGGGAATACCCGTGTAGTCTATGCTGACGTCGAACTGCGCTTCTATGCGGTCCCGCACGCTGACCGTGTACCACATGGCCGTGGCAATGACGACGGAAATGAGGATGGAGACAAGATGCGGGGTGATGGATTTTTTCTTGCTAGAGAAGCTCATTGAGTGCGCTCCTCAGTTTGTTCGAGTTCAGATTGCGGGTCAGGATGCCTTTGCGGGCCAGGGAAATTTCGCCACGCTCCTCGCTGACCACGACAACAGTGGCATCGCTTTCTTCCGTGATGCCCAGGGCTGCCCTGTGGCGTGTTCCGAAGGCCTGTCCCTTGACCTCGGCCAGGGGCAGAATACAGGCCGCAGCCGCAATGCGGGCATGGCTTATGATGACGGCTCCGTCATGCAGGGGCGCCTTGGGATAGAAGATGTTCTTGAGCAGCTGTCGGGAGAGCTTGGCATCAATGGACACGCCCTCGCGCTTAATCATGTCGTCAAGGCGCATGTTGCCCTCTATGACAATAAGGGCGCCAATGCGGGCCTTGGCCATGTCTTCGCAGGCACAGACCACTTCCTCCATGCCCGAGGCCTTGATGGATTTTCCCCTGAAGAAGGAGGTGGCACCCATTTCCCCCAACGCGTGCCGTATGTCCTGCTGGAAGATGACCACGATGACCAGGAAGAGCGAGGAAAAGACGTGGTCTAGAAGCCAGGTCAGGGTATAGAAGCCGAAGATCTTGCTGATGGTGAAGAGAATGGCGAGAAAGAAGAAGCCTGTCAGGACAGCCAGGGCTCGGGAACCGCGCAGAAGCTGGATGACCTGATAGAGCAGAAAACTGACAAGAGCTATGTCGAGGATGTCTCTCCAGTCCACAAAGAGGTGATCAAGCATGGGGAACGCCTCGGGAAAGTGCATGAACAAGCCTGAGGGTGCGGCTGGTGTCTGCCACATGGTGCACCCTGTGCCAGTGATAGCCTCTGGTACAGGTCAGTGCCGTGGCCACCTGGGTGGCACAGGCCCGCTCTTCGGTGGGAAGCTGCAAAAGATCGCCAAAGACGGATTTCATGGAGCAGGCCATGAGGGAAGGGCGTCCAAGGAAGGCCCAGGCTTCAGGGTGGGCCATGAGGGCAAGGTTGTGGTCCATGCGTTTGCCGAAGCCTATGCCAGGGTCGAGCACGACCCTGTTTTCCGGCAGCCCTGCGCGGACGAGGCTTGCAAGTTTTTGTTCAAAGAAGTCTGTCACTTCCTGCACGACGTCCGCATAGACTGGATGATCCTGCATGTCCCTTGGCCGTCCCTGGCAGTGCATGAGCACATAGCCCGGCTTGTACTGGACAAGGACATCGAGAAGTTCTGGATCAAAGCTGCAGGCCGAGATGTCGTTGATAATCTGCACGCCATGGTCCAGAACGGCAGCGGCTGTCCGGGCATGGTAGGTGTCCACGGAGAGGACGGCCTGCGGCGCCTGTGTCCTCAGGGCATCGATGACGGGCACAAGCCGCTCAAGTTCCGTTTGCGGGCTTACAGGCTCGGATCCTGGACGGGAGGACTCGGCTCCAAGGTCGATAATGTCGGCGCCCTCGTCAAGAAGGCGCAGGGCTCTGGCAACGGCAGCGTCGGTGGCAGAGCACCGGCTCTGGGCGAAAAAGGAGTCCGGGGTCAGGTTGACAATGCCCAGGATGCCTGCAGACCCTGCATGTTCAAGAGGACCTGTGGAAATGTGCCAGTCAGGTTCGGCAGTGTCAGTCATGGCGGCCCCCGTGAGGAGAAGAAAAGCAGGAGTGAAGGCAGCAGCATGGGGCTCTGCCCGGGGAAGGAAGGCGATGCGCCTGGTGCTTGCGCTGGAGCGCAGGAGAAACGTCGGGAAGACGCACAGAGGGCACAAAACGGCAGCCCGCCGGAAAAGGCGGACTGCCCCTACAGTGTGTGCGGACAAAAAACCTAATGTCTAATTTTAAAAGTATGTCATGATATCTAGACAATGAAATGTAGTACTTTCAACTAGATGTAAGTAGACGAATTTATCAATTTAGACACTAGTTCCTGTCCGTATCCGTCTTTTTGTCAGTCGGACGTGCGGCTTCTTCAGGCTCGAAGGTAAAGTCTGCGGCCGTGCTTTCTTCGGGCCTGGTCTTCTGTCCAGCCGGCTCGCCGGTCTTGTCCCCCTGAGCAGGGGCTGCAGACGTGTCCTGTGCGGACGTGCTGCCGTCAGAAGCCTGGTTCCTTGCTGGAGCCTCGGAAGAGGGGGCAGAAACCGCATCAGGGACAGCAGTGGCTGTGGCAGAACCCTTCGCAGAGCTGTCGGATGCGTCGCTGCTGCCGGACTTGGCCTGGCCGCTGGGCTGGTCTTCGGGCAGGGGCGGCAGGTCCCTGCCTGCCAGCAAAAGGTCAAGATCCTCGCCGGAGATGGTCTCGCGCTCGATGAGAGCTCGGGCTATGCGGTGCAGGACCTCGATATTTTCGGTTAGCAGGGTGCGACAGCGGTCATGGGCTTCCTCGATGAGGCGCTTGACTTCGGCGTCCACGATCTGGGCCGTGTCCTCGCTGTAGTTCTTGTTCTGCACCCATTCGCGGCCGATGAAGACTTCCTGGCCCGTTTCCCCAATGGCAATGGTGCCGATGACGTCGCTCATGCCCCATTCGCAGACCATCTTGCGGGCAATATTGGTGATTCTTTCGATGTCGTTGGAAGCACCGGTGGTGTAGTCCTCGAAGATGAGTTCCTCGGCCACCCGGCCGCCAATCATGATCACCATGTTGTTGCGCAGGAAATCCCTGGAATAGCCGTGGCGGTCCTCTTCGGGCAGCTGCATGGTCACGCCCAGGGCCTGGCCGCGGGGGATGATGCTCACCTTGTGTACGGGATCAGAGCCTGGCAGGAGCTTGGCAGCCAGGGCGTGACCACCTTCGTGGTAGGCCGTGATGCGCTTTTCCTCGTCGGAGAGGATGAGGCTTCTGCGCTCGCGGCCCATGATGATCTTGTCCTTGGCGTACTCGAAGTCGCGCATGAGCAGCTGATCCCTGCCTGTGCGGGCCGCCTGCAGGGCTGCCTCGTTGACCAGGTTTTCGAGGTCTGCTCCAGAGAAACCAGGTGTGCCGCTGGCAATGACTTCCAGGTTCACATCCTTTGCGAGCGGAGTCTTCTTGGTATGAATGAGCAGAATCTGCTTGCGGCCCGGACGATCGGGCGTGGCCACCACGACCTGGCGGTCAAAGCGGCCCGGACGCAGCAGGGCCGGGTCCAGGACGTCGGGACGGTTGGTGGCCGCAATGAGGATGACGCCTTCGTTGGACTCGAAACCGTCCATTTCCACAAGCAGCTGGTTCAGGGTCTGTTCGCGTTCGTCGTTGCCGCCGCCGAGGCCTGCGCCGCGCTTGCGGCCCACGGCATCGATTTCGTCAATGAAGATGATGCAGGGGGCGTTCTTCTTACCCTGCTCGAAGAGGTCGCGCACGCGGGAGGCACCCACGCCCACAAACATTTCCACAAAGTCCGAACCGGAGATGGAGAAGAAGGGCACGCCGGCCTCGCCGGCCACAGCGCGGGAGAGCAGGGTCTTGCCTGTGCCAGGAGGGCCCACAAGGAGGACACCCTTGGGAATGCGTCCGCCAAGGCGGGTGAACTTCTTGGGGTTGGAGAGGAATTCCACCACTTCCTGCAGTTCGTCCTTGGCCTCGTCCACACCGGCCACGTCGGCAAAGGTGACGCGCTGTTTTTCGTTCTGGTTGAGCAGCTTGGCCTTGGAACGGCCGAAGGACATGGTCTTGCTGCCCCCTCCACCCTGCATCTGGCGCACGGCAAAGAACCATATGGCTATGAGCAGGAGCATGGGGAACCAAGAAGCCAGGACGGAGATGTACCAGGGCTGGTTGTCCAGGGGCTCGGCCTTGACCTCAACCTTCTTTTCCAGCAGCAGGGGGACAAGCTTGTCGTCCCTGGGAATGAATGTGTAGATGGTCTGGCCGTCCGTGGTTGTGGCCGTCAGATCCTGGCCCTGTATGGTCACTGCCGCAATCTGTCCGCTTTCCACGCGGGAAAGCAGATCGGAATAGGAAATTGACTGCTTGTTCTGCTGTGGTTGCTGGAACATGTTGAACAGCATCATCATGCCCAGAATGATGACAGCCCACACTACCATGTTGCGTGAGAACTGATTCAATGTATCTCAACCTCCGAGAGGGAATGTGGCAAGGGTGCCTTGAGGAAGGAAGGTGCCTGGATGAGCCTCCTGCGCCTTTGTCCGGCAGACTGCGTGTGCGCGGCTTTTTCGTCCGGGCTGTCAGCCTCGTATGGTGCGGGTGGCAGTGACAGAAGGGCCTTTTTGCAGCTTGGCGAGCCGCAGGATTCTGAGGCACATTCCTCATGAATCAACTAAACTTTTACAGAAAGAAATTCAAGATCAATCTGCAAAAGAGCTGCATGCCCTGTGTTTGCAAATGCGATCTGAAGAGGATAAATTTTGTTTATACAGGAAAGGAGTCTTTCTTGAACAAAGAATCATATGCAGTTCTGCTCATGGAACAACCAGCAAAATGGAGCATGTACAAACAGACTGCAAGGACCATTTTCAGGTATATAAAGGAAAATTTTTCTAAGATGACTTCACTCTGGCTGGAAAAGCATGAAGTCCCCTGAAAAAGAAGCTGGAGCTCCCTGTCGTTTGCAGGGCGATGGCGAGCTCCTGGAACTTCTCAAAGATCTGTCCGGCCCTCTTTCGGAGTGCCTGGGAAAGCATGAGAAGCAGGCAAGAGGACAAACAGAAAGTGGGTCCCGAAAGAGAGAAGTCAAGTGAAGAGTCCTGTTCAGGCACTCGTTCGTCAGTGCCGTTCTGCTCCCGCGCAGTCTGTTCGCAAGACGCTTTGACAGGCCTCTTCCGGAGGGGCTCTCGACTTTTTCTCACTTGTGCTTTCTGCCGTTTGTCGCAGGTTCCGCTTTGCCCTGTCCCGTGCGGATCATGCGGCAGAGCGCTTGTGGACCGGGCGTTGCGTGCATGCTGCAGGCTGTTTTTCTCTCGGATCTTCTTGCTTTTTCGGAAACACGTCTCTAAGTTACCCCTGTGCTTTCGAGACAGTCCCTTGCAGAGAACGGCCTGTGTGCCGCAAGGGGACAGGACGAAAGACCGCGCGGACGCGTGGGCTCCAGGGCACTGGGAAGAGCCCGTGCGCTTGTTCCAGAGAACCCTTAATCCCCCAAAAATCAGAGCATGAACACGTCAGAACAGGCAAAGACGCTTTTGATAGTCGATGACAGCGAAATCACCCGCGAGATACTCAAGAATACCTTTGCTCCCTACTACACCATAGACGAGGCGGAAAACGGCGAGGTCGGACTGGAAAAGATCCTGGCCTGCCCCGAGGCCTACTGTGCCGTGCTGCTGGATGTGGTCATGCCCGGCAAAAGCGGGCTTGAAGTGCTGCGAGTCCTGCATGAGCGCGGTCTGACAGCCCAGATTCCCGTGTTCCTCATTACCAGCGAGGCGAACAATGACGTCATGCGCGAGACCTTTGCCCTGGGGGTCATGGACGTCATAGGCAAGCCCTTTGTGGCCTATGTGCTAACACGGCGCGTGCAGTCCGTTGTGGAGCTGTTCGAGACAAGGAAGAGCCTCTCCAACAGGGTGGTGCAGCAGGAACGCAGGCTTTCCCGACAGGAGACGCAAATTATGGAGCTGCAAAACGGCCTCATTGCCTCCCTGTCCACAGCCATCGAATTCCGCAACGGCGAGTCCGGCGAGCACGTTCAGCGCATTCACGACATTACCCTCTACATGCTCACGAAGACAGAGTTCAGCCAGTACATCTCACAGGAAGATGCCACCTATATTGCCCTGGCCTCCATCATGCACGACGTGGGCAAGATTGCCATTCCCGATGCCATCCTGAACAAGCCCGGGCGTCTCACGGCCGAAGAATACGAGATCATGAAGACCCACAGCGTGCAGGGTGCCCGTCTGCTTGAAAACATTCCCCAGCTGCGCCAGCACAGGGCCTATCAGTATGCCCACGACATTGCCCTGCACCATCATGAGCGCTGGGATGGCCGGGGCTATCCGGACGGCCTCAAGGGCGATGAATGCTCCATTGCGGCCCAGATAGTCTCTCTGGCCGACGTCTACGATGCCCTGCTCAGCAAGCGGGTCTACAAGGATGCTGTGGCGCCTAAGGAGGCCCTGGACATGATTGCCAACAACGAGTGCGGTGTCTTCAACCCGAAGCTGCTGGAAGAATTCTTTGCCATCGAGGGCGATCTGCGCACCCGGATTTTCAGACCCGGGCAGGCAGGCGGCGCAGGAATGCAGCCGTGAACAGTGTGCATGGTGCAGGGTAGAGGCGCAGGACAGAAGAACATGCTGGACAGGCAGGAATATGGACAGTACAACGTTGTGAAAAAATTTCAAAAAGTGGACAGAGACAGCTGAAGAAGCCCTTGAAGAAAAACTGGCACAAATGTAGTC
Organism: uncultured Desulfovibrio sp.; assembly: GCA_944327295.1. Lineage (GTDB taxonomy): Bacteria > Desulfobacterota > Desulfovibrionia > Desulfovibrionales > Desulfovibrionaceae > Desulfovibrio. The sequence goes on from CALVHF010000004.1 coordinate 119,919, forward strand.
TGCATTACATGTCTGGAACACGTTTCTGACGGAAATTTGTGTGCCGCCTCCTGCTTCATGTCTGCCGCAGGATGTGCCCGAGTCTTTCTTGCGCATGCCTCTGGGTGACTCGCAGATCCTTCCAGGGAACTGTGCGGATCACAAAGCCTTGGAGCTTCGAGGGCTGGCCCGTCTTTCAGGTCGTTTCGGACCAAACCTCCTGTTTTTTGAAGAGGCACTGTGAGCAAGCCAAACAGCATCTTCCGGGCCGTTATGGCTCATGACCATGAACTTGTCCTGCTCATCAACTGCAAAAGCGAGCGCTACTCCTGCTGTCACGCGACCCGGGACTACGAGAGCCTGCCCGGGCAGGGGGACTATCACGAGGCCCTTATCACAGCCAGTGAGCAGATAGTCTATCCGTCGGATCGCAGACACTTTCTGCATTCGCTCAAGCTCGAAGCCCTGAAGGACGCCCTGGAACGCAGCGAACAGCGCGTGCTCTTCCGCAGGTTTACCAGAGAGGGGCATATTGTCTGGGTGGAAACCAGATTCTTCGCCCATGCCGAAGGCAAGGAAATTGTACTCACCTGCACGCCCAATTCCCCGCCGCAGGCCGTCAGCGAGAAAAAGGCCGGGACGCCGGACATCGCACCCTACCAGAGGGACATGCAGATGGGCGACAATATCATGTTCACGAACTTTCTTGTCGCAGATCTTGCAAGCGACAGGTTCAGCAGGGCACCTTTGCCTGATCCGAACGTGTCCGTGCCCGGATCCTTCACGGAACAGATACAGTGGTTTGCCGACAACGTCCTTGTGCCCGAGCAGAGGGAGCACTACCTGCAGTTCTTTGATCCCGCACATCTTGTGCCCCTGCTGCGCAGGAACAGAGGGTATTACTGCGCCCATTTCACCCTGCAGCTGAGCAGGGAGCGCCACGACATTGCCAATGTACTGGGACTGCTGCCCGATCCTGGAGATCCGGACCGGGAACTGCTCTTCACCTACGCCCTGGACATTACCAGCATGCAGGAACTGCAGGAGCGCAGTTTGGAGCTTCTGCAAAAGACCAGGCTTGATGCGCTCACAGGCATAGCCAACCGCCAGAGCGCCGAAAATGATATTGCCCATTTTCTGCACGTGCAGCCCGAGGACGAAAGTAGCCTGCTCCTCATTCTGGACATCGACTACTTCAAACGCTTCAACGACGACTATGGACACGAAGTCGGCGACAGGGTGCTGACCTATATTGCCAGGACGCTGAAGTCCACCTTCCGCAACGAGGACATTGTGGGGCGCTGGGGCGGGGACGAGTTCCTGGTCTTTCTCAAGAATTTTCGTTCCATGGAGGCCGTCACCAGGCGTCTGCGCACATTGTGTGCCACCCTGGAGGCCTTTGTGGACGAGGGGCTCAACCTGCCCATCAGCCTGAGCATAGGCGGCGCCGTGGCCACAGGCACGCAGAGCTGCGTGCAGGAGCTCTTCCGTCTGGCCGACACAGCTCTCTACATCGTCAAGCGGGAAGGCCGCAACGGCTTTGTCTATTTCACAGATGCCTATGTGCGAGGCTACTGAGAACACAAGGACGCTGCCACACGGCGCACCGGGGGCTGCTTCTCGGGAAAGAGTCCTGGTTTCCTGAAAAAGGTGCCGTACACATATCTGCCGCTCTGCTCCATGATACGATCCATGATCTGATTCATAAGAGCACCACTTTGTTCTTCAACTTGTCCGAGGTCATTGCGTGTTTCGGTCCATGGCCAAAACACGCAATGAATAATTATGAAGACTGGAGAGTCATCCACAACGAGCAGAAAATACTGGCAAAGGCTGAGAGTTCTCAGCGAGCATACAACCAGGGATTTTCTGTCAGGTCTTTTGAACAGGGCTACAGCCACTGAATACATTGAAGCATGTCTCAAGAACATGCCTCAGAACGAGATGTGCGCCCTTTTTGTTGTTGATCTGGACAATCTGAAACTGATCAACAACACATATGGTCGCGAATTTGGTGATGAAATCATCCAGAAGGCGGCAAGGAAGCTTGCGTGCTGCTTCAGAGGGACAGACATTGTTGGCAGGTATGACAGCGACGAATTCTTTGCCCTGCTTGCCGGCAGGATCTCCAGGCAAATGATCCTGGATCGGGCCAGGGCTCTTTGCAAAAGCCTGCAGTTCCCCATAGGTGTCGGCAGCGAACAGCGTGTCACGGCCAGCATAGGTGTGCATATTGCCAGGGAAAGCATGCCATTCCATGAGCTCTACGCCAGGGCCAATGCAAGTCTTGTGCGGGCCAAGCTGGCTGGTCGCTGCCGCGTTCAGGTGAGCGAGGATGGCATGTTGGCGGACGGGGCGCCCATGAGAGCGAACGATGCGGACGCTGCCGGCAGCCTGCCGCTGTCCGCCCGGACCCTGCTTGCGCACATGAACGAAGGTGTGGCACTTTTGAGCTTGGAACCTCCTGTCCGTGTGCTCTACCTGAGCCCCGTGCTGTACAAGATCCTGCGCGTGCAGGAAGGCAACGAGGTCCGTCTTCCCTGCGCCCTGTCAGACATTGTGCAGATACACCCGGAGCATGCGGAGGAGTTTTCCAGCCTGCTTGGCACGCCCCCGGCAGGCAACAGGGAAAGAGAATATGACTTGCGCTTTTGCGTGAAGGGCAGTCACGAGTGGCGCTGGTATCATCTGAAGTTGCTGCAGGGCCCTGTGCTGGACAACGGGGAGCGGACACTGCTTGTTTTTTGCACGGACATCTCTGCGGACAAAAAGCTTCAGGCTGCCATGCTGGAAGAAAAGGAGCTCCTGCGTCTGGTCCTTGGACAGCGCGACTGCTTTTTTTGGTCCGTGGACCTGCAGGCCAGAACGTTCACCCTGTTCAATCCCCGCCTCGACACGCAGCAGACAGGCGTTCGCCTGAAGAACTTTCCGGAAAGCATCATAGAACACGGCTGGGTGCATCCATCTTCCGTGGACAGGTTCAGAAAGTTTGCCAGGGAACTTTTGCAGAGCAGCACCAGCGGCTGCGCCCTGGCCCTGCGCAACGCGGTGGGCAGAAAGTACCGCTGGTTCTCCGTGTACAGCTGCCTGCTGCCCGAGACCATCGGCCTTGCTCCAAGGGTTGTCGGGGTCCTCGAACCCCTGTCCAGCCTGTCTTCACCGGAAGGTCTTTCGGGCATGAACCATTTGTGGGAAGCGTTGCGCCCCTCGCTCAATCTCTATCTGCACGCCAATCTTTCACAAAAACGCGTTGAGACTCTGTGGAGAGATGGGCAAAAGCACAGGCAGCAGAATCTCTCCTACGCCCAGGCCATTGAGCTTGGCAAAGCCAGGATTTTCTTTCCCGAGGAAGTCCGGGCGTTCCAGCAGCAGTTCGATCGCACAACCCTGCTGGAAGACTTTGTGAACGGAACCTGCTGGATTGTCCGGGAGTTCAGGCGCGTGGACGACGGCGGCACCATCAGCTGGAATGCCTATACAGCCATTCTTTTCGCCTCTTCCGAGACAGAGGATGTGCATCTCTTTCTTTTCGTGCAGAATACGGACCTGCGCCACGAGTGGGAACAGGCGCTGCCGGAACAGCCCGTGCTGACACCGGAGGGCCTCTATGACCGCAGGACGGCACGGACTCTGGCCTGCATGATCATGGACAGGGACGCCTCGGGAAAGCCGTTTGGGTTGCAGGCACTGATGGTCGTTCGCTTTGACTGCTGGAACGAGGACTGCCAGGACGATGCAGGCAGGGAACCTGCTTTCAGGGACAGGCTGCGTTCCATTGCCCGGGCAGTCTCGCTGTACGGGGGAACAAACTGTATTGCGGGCGACCTTGCTCCCGACAGGATGACGCTTTTCTTCCCTCAGGTGGCCTCAAGAAACTTCCTGCGTCAGCAGACGGACCGGGCGATAAGCTTTGTGCGTACAGCTCTTGGGATGGGCTTCCGGCAGCAATCGTCCCGCTTTGTCTGCGTGGTTGTCTGTGACAATCTTGTGAGTGCGGACTACGATAGGCTGCTTGAGCAGGCGAACCACCTCTGCGAAGCATGCCAGGATGAGCCGGACGACGAGGTGCTCTACTTTACCAGAGAACAGCTGGAGAAGGAGCAACATTTTCAGCATGCCATCCCCTCCCCGTTGTCCGACTCTGATCCGGTCCTTGTGCCGGAGGCAGGCAGGGAACAGACGGAGGACTTTGTCTATGAGTGTCTGGATGCCATCATCATGGCCGATTCCCCGGACAGTGCCCTTGCGGATATTCTGGCGCGCACAGGCCATCACTTTGGAGCGGACAGGGTGTACCTGCTCTCCATGCCCGCAGGCTGCCAGCATGTGATCGTGACGAGCGAGTGGTGTCGCGATACCAAGCCGAGTATCAGGAGCTTCATTTCCGGAACCGGGCTGGACAAGCTGCCCTTGGTCCAGACCTGTTTTGAAAAGGACACTCCCATGTTCGTGAACCGAGGCCGGCACAGTCAGGAAAAGCCAGACGAGCCGAAAGGCAGAGGCAGGGAGCTGGCATGGAACTACTCCATCTTTCCCCTCCATCTGCCAGGCAGCGGGGTAGTCCATGGCTTCCTTTGTCTGGAAAACGTGACGCAGGCCGGAGACGAGATCCGGGGACTCAGTCGTCTTCTGCCCTACATCGTGCGCGTTAATCAGAGGTTCATGACCACTACGGAGGGGCAGAACTCCTTCCTGGATGCACTGACCGGCATTGCCAATGTGCAGGCCTACAGAAGAACCGTGCACGGGCTGACGGCGGATGCGTACAGTTCCATGGGCGTGCTCACTCTTGACGTTCCCAATGTGGACACGGAGGACGAGTTCCAGGGCAGCAACAGCCCGAGGATGCTTTTGTACATTGCTGGCGTGCTGAAGACGGTCTTTGACCGGAAGTTCATCTTCCGCACCAGCCTGTCCGAATTTGTCATGTTCTGCCCCAATACCACCCAGGACGTATTCCTTGGCAGAGTCCTGCGAGTGCAGTCTGTCCTGCAGCGCCGCTATCAGAAGAACCTGCGCTTGGGCTACACATGGGCCGAGGGCTATTTCTTCGGAGAGCGGCTGGTGCGCGAGGCACGGCGCATCATGCAGTCCGAAGACAGGGAGCAGCCGTTTCGGGGCAGCACAACCGCTCCTGTCGGCGTCACGGACTGGCAAAAGCACTTTGTGGTCTATCTTCAGCCCAAGGTCGACATGCAGACCGGCCATGTCTTCAGTGCAGAGGCCTTGGTACGGGGGGTGGACGACGAGGGCACCATCATTTCGCCCCTGCAGTTCATCGAGGCCATGGAAAAGCTCGGGTCCATCAGGGACCTGGATCTTTTTGTCCTGACCGAGGTTCTGAAATACCTGGATGTCTGCCGGCAGCGCGGGGCGCCCCCTCTGCCAGTGTCCGTCAACTTCTCCAGGGTGACCTTCTTCAATCCGTCCACGCCAGGGGCTGTGCTCGCCATCTTGAGCCGCTATCCCGATGTGGAACCGGGACTCATCGAGATAGAAATCACGGAAACGGCGGGCGATGTGGAGAGCACGACCCTTGAGCGCACCATGGACCACTACCGCAATTTTGGCCTGCGCTTTGCCCTGGACGACTTCGGGTCCCGCTATTCCAACTTCTCCATGTTCGCCAATGTCCGCTTCGATACGATCAAGATAGACCGAAGCTTGACCAGGGAAGTTTCCTACAATCCGGTGTGTCGATCTCTTGTGGGCAATATTGCCCGTATCTGCAGCACGCAGGGCATACAGTGCGTGGCTGAGGGCGTGGAAACGCAGGCCCAGGTGGACGTGCTCCTTGAGGAAGAGTGCAGCCTAGGCCAGGGCTTCTACTACAATGCCCCCATCCCCATGAACGATTTCTGGCACAGATACCAGGTGTCTGCCTTCTGCTGAGACTCCCCGACTTCCAGACGCCGGAAGGCAAAAGCTCAGGGCGGCCTGTCGGCTGATCTTGACCGAGCCTAACTCGCCTGCGCATGCCCCATTCGTAAGAGTGGGGTAAGCAGGCGCCGTTTAGCCTGTTTCTGCTCCCATGGCTGATGAGCTGGTGCAATTTTTGTGTCTGCTCTTGAGGGAGACGCAGTCAAGCCGTTTCCGGGCGTCTGCCTGGGCAGTGCTCAGAGCAGAGGTGTCATCAAGACAGGCTTCGCACGTGCTTCCCACGTGCTTCCAGGGAGGGGCACTGCGAGGGTGTGCCTGAGCCTGGACATGCCTGTGCGCGCACTCTGTGACCGAAACAGGGCACGGCTCGCAGACAGAAGAGACCGCATCAGCTTCGCTCTGAATTTCTTTTGCAGTCTCGTGCTTTTTTAGTCCACACGAGGTGTGGATTGCCCTCAAATTTGTTGTTTACAGTAAGGATGTGGTGGAAGTACAGGCATCCTGGAGCTCCTGTGAAACACTTGGGCGCCCCATGGAGTGGTGACGCTCCGGTCGGTGTTTCATCGATAGGGGGGAGCCGAACGCCGCTCCATGGGCAGTTGTCTGCAAGCATACGGAGGTGCCACATGCCCACAGACTCTTCCGCATATTTTCCAGCGACCATGTAACCCGGCCAAGGCCTTCATGCCCAGCAGGAATTTTCGCAGGCAGCTCATTTCTCCCCACAAAAGGAACAGCTCTGCACTTCCTTTTTAAAATGGAGGTTTGAGAAGAGTCTTTGCAGTGTGCGCCTGTTCAAACCTCTCAATGACCCTGTGATAGCGGCCCTGTGACAGCCTGATAATCAGGCGCTCCTCCCTTATGTAAACTTTTTTGTCCGAACAGCTGCCTCGGGCGCCACACGTGTCAAAAAACTTGACTGTTTTTTTGCGCTGCAAGCCCAATTCTTCGAGGGCACGACCGTACGTTCGAGTTTGGCACGCTTTATGCTTGTATCATGGACAGGAGACAGTCTCTCCTCGAAAAACGCCTCACAGAGGCATTTCCTCAAACAATTTCATTTCATCATATAAGGAGTGTACCATGGCACTCAGCAAAAAAGCTCTTCTTGTTCCGGCACTTGCTCTTGGTCTTCTCTGCGGCGTAGCCACTTCGGCCGAAGCCTGGCGTGGCGGCCCCTGCTACGGATACGATGCAGGCCCTGGCTATGACTGCCCCTCCGGCCCCGGCTATGGCTCCGACTACGGCTGGCACCACCGCGGCCACGGTTGGCATGGCGCGGGTCCCTGCTGGGACACGGACGGTCCTCGCGGCTTCCGCGGGCATCACGGTTATGGCTACGGCATGCGCTACCAGGCACTGACCCCTGAGCAGCAGAAGACCTTCGACAAGCTGGTGGACGAGTTCGACAATCAGGCCCGTCCCCTGCGCGACAAGATGTTCGTCAAGCGCGTCGAGCTGCGTGCCCTTGAACAGGCCGCCAATCCCGACATCAAGGCCATAGACAAGACTGCCCAGGAGCTTGTGGACCTGCGCAATCAGATGCGCGACTTGCACGACAAGCTTGTGCAGAAGATGAGTGATGCCGGTCTCTACAGATAGCAGAGAGTTGATAGCCGCAAGCTTCCAGGCTTCAAGCTTCAGGCTGCAGAATATGTCCCCCTGTGCGAGAGACTCCTCGCGCAGGGGGAAGTTCTTTTGGCGGCTGCCATGCCAGGCGCAAGGAAGTATTGCCCCCTGAAAGCAAGGCAAGCTGCATTGAGCATCTTAGAAATTGTCAGAAAATAACTAGGTAAATTTAGGGGCTAGTTTTTGAATCCATAAATCGTGTAGTTCCAATTTCCAAACTCACCAAGCGGTGTCATATTGACGCTCTTCATCCGCTCATCAGAGACCTTTATCCCCTTTGTGTACTGACGTTCATCCACACGACAGTCTACCTTGAGTCCGGTACTTGTCGTCGTGTTGCTGATAAAATTCACGACAGTCTGGATATCAATAAGAGGTTTTCCTGCCCAGTTACGAGTGATATAACAGAACATACGGTGCTCGATTTTATTCCATTTTGATGTCCCGGGAGGGAAATGACAGACAGTAATTTCCAGTCCGGTTTCTTCGGCCAGTATGGCAAGCTGTTCCTTCCACAGACGCACCCGGCAGCCGTTACTTCCGCCTCCATCGCAATTGATCAGCAGCCGTTTTGCTCCGGGAAAGTTTATGCTTCCAATATGTTGCCACCATGCCCGAATACTCTCGACAGCAAATTCACTGGTATCACTGCATTTGGTCAGATTCACAAAACCTGTGTTGTCGTTCAGCACATACACGCCATAAGGAGCTCCTTTTCCCAATTCCTTCAGTTCAAAATCATGGTCGAGACAGGAGCGAGCCTCTCCTTTGATGCGATACTCGCTGCCATTGTTCTTGAAGTTGCCCAAA